>CAZCRV010000012.1:0-21046 GCA_964501175.1 uncultured Clostridium sp. | reverse complement strand
TCGCGGGTATGTGCGTGTGAATTCCGCCATCCCGCTCGTCAACCTCGCGGGTATGGCGGAATTGGCAGACGCGCCAGACTTAGGATCTGGTGTCCCCGACGTAAGGGTTCGAGTCCCTTTACCCGCATAAATACAAAAGGAACGGTTCTACCGTTCCTTCTGTATTTCAGTAGTTTAATTGCTCGACCCGCAGCAAATTCGAAGAATTTGCAGTTTTGCGCGATGTGAACGAACATATCGTACTATCGATCACGCAAAACTCGGGTTCATGAGTCCCTTTACCCGCACTATGACCTGACACAAGATTTGATACAATTAGTATCAAGGTGATGTCCGTTTTTTTGTGTTTTGTATTGAAAATTGCTCACATCAGAATTATAATGTATTTGTATTATTGTATTCACACAAGGAGGTCTTTGAATATGAAAATGAAAAGAACCATTTGCTTGATACTATCCATCATGATGGTGCTGAGCGTCTTAGCCGGTTGTCAAACTGAACCTGATGTCAGCACTGATCCGCCGGTAGTGAGTGATTCTGAATCGGATACCACATCGAGCCAGACGCAGCAGTCTGAAACGCAACCCAACGAAAAAGCTGAAGAAATCCCTAAATTTGATTCCTCACTGGAATCTATCCGTGTTGTGGTGGATGGCATCGTCCATAACTTTGATGTGCAGGTCGCGGACGGCGCGTGGTACATCTCTGCACAGGATGCTGAAACCGCTTTCGGCGGCACCTTCACGGATGAATATGTATCGCTGGATGCTTATGCGCAGACTGCTGACATCCATTATACACAGGACGAAGTGCTGACAGCCGCCTATTTCAGCACATGGGAGCCCTATGCGGAAAGGGCAAGTATCGAAGGTTTTGAGTCTTATGCGGAAGAATTAAAACTCCCATTAGACAAACTGGAGCAGGAAACGATTTCCGGCACGGAAATGGCAGAACTGTTGGACTGCTTCGTTGCCCATGAAGCACCTGACCAGATGGAGGCTTGGAAAGCCGCAAGTGTCCATCTCCGTGCAAGCAGCGATCCCCTGATCCGCAGTGATGCGTTGGCTTCGCTGTTTGTTGCAGCATGGTGTGTGGGTGGAAGCTATATGGAATATGATTCCGAAAATCATTCCATGCAGATGCGAGAAGCCGCGTCCTATAAAGCTGACGATATTCGTAACTGGTCACTGTTTGACGGCGGCGTGGTTCCCGGTGAATTTGATGTGGGGTTTGGTGCCAAAGACCATTACGGAGTGGCGTCCGGCCTGTTCAATATTGCGACGGTTTCTCCCGTGGATGGTGCCTATCCCTTTGCCTATAATGAAAAGACAGCCTCCTTCCGCAACGATGAAAACGCAACCTACATGGAAGCGGTTTTGGGTATTCTGCGTGTGTTCTCTACAACGGGAATGACCGTCGTTCCTATTGATGACCCTGCCGCAGTGACACTCAGCGCGGTTTTCAGCGAGGAACTGCTGAAAAAGGCAAGCGCACCGTCCACAGTAACAGCGGAAAATCACCCGCAATGGACAGGCTTTGCGCATAACGGTGAGATGGAATTTCCTCTCAAAGCGGTTCCTGCCCAAATTGCGGAAAGCGCAAACTGGGGATTTAATAGCGCACGTCTGAATCTTGCTTATCAGCAGTTATTTAATACAGATGTGACGGAAGTAGACCTGTCAAAGCTGCAGATTTTGGATCAGATCGTGGCACAGGCGGTCAAATATAATATGCACTTGAATATCATGATGCTCAACTTGCCAGGCAGATGGTTGGCAACTGGCGAAGTATTTGAATATTATGGCGATTTTGATCTTTATATCAACGAAGATAAACAGGAACAGGCAAAGCGACTCTTTGCGGTACTTGCAGAACGCTATAAGGACATTTCAAATGATTATCTGTCTTTCACCCCAGCATTTGAACCACTGAACACAAGTCTTAGTGCCGCAGTAACTACTCTGGAGTACACCTTTGAAGATTATGACGCTGCTCTGAGTGAATTTCTCGATGTAATCTTTAGTAAGAGTCCTAATCGCTTGATTATTCTAGAAATGATAGGACTGACACCGGAAGAAGACGCACAGATAGTCTATACATCATTCTCAGACGAAGATAATGTAATGTATTCTTATAACTTCTGTGAGATGCCATTCGTCTATGCAAACATGACAGGGGAAGCAGGCCGCAATATAGATGACGAAATCAGAAGTTTTTATTTGGTAAACTATCCAACCTACTACTATATCTTAGATAACTGCATTGCTGATTCTAATCACAAGTCACTGTACAATATGGGATCTGATGAATTTGTAGATGGTGTTGGTTCTTTGTCAATTGATGGATTCCTGCCTGCCGGAACTGTTGTTGATATATACCTTTCTCAAACATTGGGTGGGGAATTGCAATTCATCGCAGACGGTGAGGTGATTTACACGGAGGCACTCGGACATAATATGTATGAGACCGGAGAAAACCCTTCCATGTATATCCATAATAGCATTACGGATAAAAAAGTCACCGTAACATTGGAGAAGGATACACAGTTGCTGGAAATTGCAACACCGGGCGGCGGCGTGCTTTGGACAGCAATGGATGTTTGGCTGCCGGATGAATATGCAGTTGAACGCTGGTATTATGCTACGCCGTATGATGCTTATTGCGGACTGGAAGAAAAAGAGGGGTTAATCCTGAAGAAAGAAAGCCGCGTTATGATCTGGCCTATTGACACCCCGGAGATTGTAAATAAAGTGAATCGACTGACAATCCATGAGAATTTGACTTATTCCACTTCGGAAATCTGGGAGTCCGCATCCAAAGAGACAATTAAAGCGACAATGCTTGCAATGAAGGAATATCATCCCGGGAGTGTAGTTCGATATGAACGGGCAGCATATAGCGGTACTTCATGGGACGGTATGACTGCATACTATACGGATATGTTTGAGGCATTGAATGAAAATGGCCTCGGCTGGTGGTCTAATGACTGGTATGTTATGATCAATGATATGTCAAACCAGATTGCAGAAGTACAGCAAACCAGCTACGGTCAATACACCACCTTTAATCTGGAACTGCTAAAACTGATGCAGCAATATCAGAATAGCGAAAGGCCTTAACCTGCAGCATTGTGTGCACAATTTAACGATTCCCCACACCTTTTAACGATTCATCCGAGGGGTGTGCATTTCGTATCAGAATAGGTCACTTTTTTCAAAACAAAAGGGATGATCGCAAGATCATCCCTTTTGTTTTGGTGCGGGTAAGAGGCAATGAAGGAGCTCCTTCGAGCTCGTTGCATATCAAACCAAAAGAAGTCCTCTTGAAGGAGACTTCTTTTCCGTTCATTCTTCTTTATTTTGTTCTTTACCGCTGCTTTTCTTACTTCCAGTCCCTCTTTTCATTTCAAAATGGATCAG
This sequence comes from uncultured Clostridium sp., assembly GCA_964501175.1. Classification (GTDB taxonomy): domain Bacteria; phylum Bacillota; class Clostridia; order Oscillospirales; family CAG-272; genus SVQP01. The sequence continues at coordinate 17,627 of CAZCRV010000012.1, read as the reverse complement.
TACGCTGAGCAGTGCACGCAAAAGAATCACAGCGCCGAGAATATAAAGCTCTTCCATGTTGCGGACCAACACCGTCTTCAGAATCTCGGCTGCCATTTTGAATTCAAGGCCTGTGGCCAGCCCCTTGGCAAGTCCATTCTGAACATCCAGATTCTTTTTCATAAACGCATTCTGAATGAAATGCCAAAACGCCACCAGAGCTGACCAGAAAACGACGATGATGCCCATGATTTCAAGGATTGCGATGATGTAGGGAAGTCCGTATTCTACAGCAATTTCTATGACGTTCATAGTGCTCCTCCTGTGCATAACTCTCAAGTGCATTATTATTATAATTCTCGTGTTGTCAATATATAATAAAAAGAGAAGCAAAATGACTAAAAATGTAATGAAAAATACAGGAAAACAAATAATATTGCATAAATAATCCCGACTTACGTATTGACAAAACTATCAAAAGAAGTTATAATATTATGAGATATCAGTATTAGCAGGCTTGTGTGATAATTAACAAGTCTTGCTTTTTCTATTAAAAAGAAAGGCGGTCCATATCATGGCGATTTCTCTGCGTGGGGTACACGTCCCCCATAGAAAGCACACAAAAGATAAGCCTGTCGAAAAAATGACAGAGGTGAAAACTGTCACGATCCCTATGTCAATGCACATCGGAAAGCCCGCTCGTCCTTGCGTTAAGGTAGGAGATCGGGTTTGCGTCGGTACTAAGATCGGTGAGGCTGACGGCACTATCAGCTCTCCCATCTACTCCTCGGTTTCTGGCAAGGTTACCAAAGTCAAGGACTTTTTATTGTCAAACGGCGCTACTTGTCCTGCTGTTGTTATTGAGTCCGATGGTGAAATGACCCCCGATCCTGCGATCTTCGTACCTGTGGTCAATAGCCGCGAGGATCTGCTGAACGCGATTCGCGAAAGCGGTGTGGTTGGTCTTGGCGGTGCAGGATTTCCGACACACGTCAAGTTTAACGTAGATCCTTCCAAGGTGGAGTACCTGATTATCAACGGCGCAGAATGCGAGCCCTACGTGACCAGCGACTCCTATACCATGGAAAACAAAAGCGAGGATATGGCCTATGCGCTTCGCGCTATCAGCACGCATTACGGCTTCAAGAACGTGATCATCGGCATTGAAGCCAACAAGAAAAAGGCGATTGACAGCATGAAGAAGCTTGGCGAACAGGTAAAGGATTGCTGCAGCTTCAGCGTTAAGGTGCTGCCCAACTTGTATCCCCAGGGCGGTGAAAAGGTGCTTGTGTACAAGGCAGTCGGACGTATGATTCCCGTAGGAATGCTGCCGATCGATGTGGGTTGCATCGTAATCAACTGCACCACGCTTGCTGCAATCGGCGGTTATCTGCAAACGGGCATGCCGCTTGTCAAGAAATGCGTGACCGTGGATGGCGCAACCGTCAAGAATCCCGGTATTGTGATCGTACCCATCGGTACCTCAATGCAGGACGTATTTGATTTCTGTGGTGGTTTGACTGCCCAGCCTGCAAAGCTGATTTACGGCGGCCCCATGATGGGTGTAACCGTTCCTAATGCAGAAGCACCGATCATGAAAAACACCAATGCAGTTTTGGCGTTGAGTGAAAAGGAAGCAAAGCTTCCCGAAACCACCGCCTGCATTCGCTGCGGCAAGTGTACCAACACCTGCCCGTTCGGTCTTGCTCCCGCTGAAATTCTGAGAGCTTACGAAAAAAAGGATGCAGAGGCACTGGACAAGCTGCTTGTCAACGGCTGCATGGAATGCGGATGCTGCAGCTTTGTTTGCCCCGCAAATCGCCCTTTGGTGCAAACCAATAAGCTTGCCAAGGCATTCTTAAGAGAAGAAAAAGCAAAGGAGGAAGCAAAGGCATGAGTAATCAAGTAAAGCTTTCCGTTTCTCCTCATATTCATAGTGGCAACTCCACGCAGCGCATCATGCTGGATGTGCTGATCGCGCTGCTGCCTACCACGATCGCGGGTGTTATCATTTTCGGATGGAAGTCCTTAATCGTACTTGCAGCTTGTATCATCAGCTGCGTTGGCTTTGAGGCTCTGTTCAATCTGATCACCAAGAGAAAGCAGACCGTCAAGGATCTCAGCGCTGCTGTCACCGGTCTGTTGCTGGCGCTCAATCTTTCCGTGGTAGAGCAGAGCATTGGGATTACGATCTTCCAGTGTGTCATTGGCTCTTTGTTTGCAATTATCGTAGTCAAGTGCTTGTTTGGCGGCATTGGCTGTAACGTAGTCAACCCTGCGATCGCGGCACGCGTATTCATGCTCATCGCGTTTGGCTCGATGGCTAAGGCAGGTCTGCCTGCTATCGTGGATACCGTTTCCTATGCAACACCTCTGAGCGCAGAGAGTGCCGAGCAACTGCCTTCCTTGCTGGATCTGTTCTTAGGCCTGCGCGGCGGTGCGATCGGTGAGGTTTGCGTACTGGCGCTGCTGATCGGCTTTGTGTATCTGCTGGTGCGCAAGGTAATTACATGGCATATTCCCGTAGTATTTATCGGTACCGTATTCGTTGCAAGCCTGTTTATGGAGGGCTTTGACGTGATGATGGCGCTGACCATGACGCTCTCGGGCGGCTTGTTCTTAGGCGCAATCTTCATGGCAACCGATTACGTCACCTCTCCTTCGACCGCTTGGGGCAAGGTGATCTTTGCTGCGGGTGCTGGACTTATTACATTCCTGATCAGATATTTCGGCACGTATCCCGAGGGCGTTTCCTTCGCGATTTTGCTGATGAATATTCTGACTCCTTATATCGACTCCTGGACAAAGCACAGAATTTTGGTAGCGGGAGGTAAAAAGGCATGAAAAGCTCAATCAAGTCAATTATTGTTCTCGTAGGAATTTGTACCGTCATGACGGTTCTGCTGGCGCTGGTCAACAGCATTACCGCTCCCATTATTACAGAGAACCAGAATGCAGCTGCCAATGCAGCCTTGCTTGAGGTCATGCCCGAGGGCAAGAATTTTGAGCAAGTGGACATTTCCGCGTACGAGCTTCCGGCAACCGTTACGCAGGCACACAAGGAAGAGGGCGGCGGATTCGTGATCCAGCTGACCACAACCGGTTACGGTAACAATTTCGTCATCATCTGCGGTGTCAGAGCAGACGGTACTGTCAGCGGTGCAAAGTGTCTGTCCTCAACCGAAACGTTGGGTAAGGAAAAGACCTACGGTGAGAACTTCACCGACAAGAATGCCGAGCAGGCCGCTGCAGTTGAGATCATTTCAGGCGCTACCAAGACAACGAAGGCTTATAAGGATGCGATCAAGGATGCCATCAACGCAACCATTATCCTGGCCGGTGGCTCGGTGGATATCCGAACCGAGGAGCAAATCCTTGTTGACAACCTCGCAGCAGCATTGCCTGCTGGCGAAGGTAAGTTCACAAAGCTGTTTATCGTAGAGATCATAAAAGACATTGACGCCGTATATGCCGCGGATAATGGAAAGGGAAGCGTTTGCGTAGTTGGAGAGACCTTTATCGGTATTGATGAAACCGGTAAAGCATTGACCGAGGATGCAGAGCTTGCGGCAAAGCTGGAGGCACAGATGCAGATTCTTGCTGCATCCGAGCAGACGCCCGTGGATCTGACTGCATATGAAGGCATCCACAAGAACGTTGTATCCGTATCCAAGACCGCAACAGGGAACTACGTCCTCGAGGTCAAGGGTGCAGGCTACGGCATCACCGGCGGAGATGAATATCATCCCGCATCCGGTGAGTATATCATCATTCGTGTATCCATGACGCCCAAAGGCAAGATCATTGATACTCTGACTGTTTCTCAGAAGGAAACAGATAATATCGGTTCTGTATGCGCAGACGAAAAATTCTACGGTCAGTTTGACGGAAAGACGCAGGCGGACTATGATTCTGTCGAGGGCATTTCCGGTGCGACCTTGACCACAAAGGGCTACAAGCAGGCAATTCTGCGTTGCTTTGAGGCTGTAACCATTCTGGAAGGAGGCGTGGCAAATGAAGAATAACAGCAATCTTGGTATTCTGCTTAAGGGCGTCATCAAAGAAAACCCCGTGTTGGTACTGATTCTCGGTACTTGTCCGACGCTTGCCACCACCACTAACGTCGTAGGCGCATTCGGCATGGGCATTGCCGCCTTGGCGGTATTGGTTTGTTCCAATATGTTGATCTCGCTGCTTCGCAAGATCATTCCCGAAACCGTACGTATTCCTTGCTATATCGTGATCATTGCAGGTTTTGTTACCATCGTTGAGATGATCGTGCATGCATATTTCCCGGCACTTTACGATATGCTGGGCGTGTACCTTGCACTCATTACCGTAAACTGCATCATTCTCGGCAGAGCTGAGATGTTTGCGGGGAAAAATTCGGTTGGCAAGTCCGCACTTGACGGCCTTGGCATGGGTATTGGCTTTACACTTGCACTTGTTGCAATGTCCACCATCCGTGAGGTACTGGGCAACGCAAGCTTTGCAGGCATTCCGATTCCGTTCATGGAGCCCTTCAAGATTGAGATCATGACCAAGGCTCCCGGCGGTATGCTGGTGTATGGATTGCTGATCGCGCTTGTATTCGTTATTACGCGCGGTAAGGCTCCCCTTAAGAAGAGCTTTTCGTGCGCAGGATGCCCCTCTGCGGGTCATTGCACGGCAAGCGGTGCTTGCAATACTGAGGTAAAGGAGGAGCAGGCTCAATGAAAACGTTGATTATCATTCTGATGTCCTCCGTGCTGGTCAATAACTATGTGCTCAGCCGTTTCCTTGGTATTTGTCCGTTCCTTGGTGTTTCCAAGAAGCTGGACCAGGCAACCGGTATGGGTATCTCGGTTACCGCGGTCATGCTGCTTGCAACCGCATTTACCTGGCCTATTCAGTATTTCGTGCTGGATAAGCTTGGCCTTGGATATCTGCAGACCATTATCTTTATTTTGGTTATCGCAGCACTTGTGCAGATGCTGGAGCTCTTCTTGAAGAAGGTTTCTCCTTCGCTTCATAAGGGCCTTGGCGTGTATCTGCCGCTGATCACCACAAACTGTGCGGTTCTCGGTGTTGCGATCAACAACATTACCGATGGCTATAACTTTATCGAAGCAATGGTCAGCTCGCTTGGCTGCGGTCTTGGATTCTTGCTGGCAATGGTTCTGTTCTCGGGCATGCGCTCCAGAATTGATGAGAGCAAAGTACCTGCACCCTTCAAGGGCATTGCCATTACGCTGATCGCTGCATCGTTTATCTCCCTTGCGTTCATGGGCTTTAGCGGCATCGTGGACAATCTGTTTGCGTAAAAGGGGGGCTGATTTATGTGGATTGATATTTTGATTGCTTTGGCTGTAGCCCTTGTTGTATCCTTGTTTTTGGCAATTCTGTTGGCGCTTGTTTCCAAGTTCTTCGCGGTAGAGGAAGACGAAACTGCAAAGAAGATCAGAGAATGCCTGCCCGGCATCAACTGCGGGGCTTGCGGGTTCAAGGGCTGTGACGACTATGCCGCTGCCTTGGCAGATAGCAGAGCAAAGCCAAATCTTTGCGTTCCCGGTGCTGAAGGTGTGGCAAACGAGATAGGTGAGATTCTTGGCATAGAGGTCGAGGCTCCCAAGGACGTTGTCGCTTACGTACATTGTAACGGTACTTGCGGTGCGGTCAATATGAAGGCCGAATACGTGGGTATTGAGACCTGCAAGGCTGCTTCCGCCATTTTTGGCGGTCCCGAAGCCTGTAATTTTGGCTGTCTTGGTCTTGGTGACTGTGCAAGTGCTTGTCCTGTAGATGCGATCTGCACGCAGGACGGAGTGGCAAGAGTTGATACCAGACGCTGCCTTGGCTGCGGACTGTGCGTTGGCATTTGTCCCAAGCATATCATTACGCTTGTTCCTCAGGAAACTAAGGTAGCTGTGATGTGTAACAATAAGGACAAGGGCGCGGATGCACGCAAGGCTTGCACCAATGCTTGCATCGGATGCAAGAAGTGCGAAAAGAATTGTCCCGAAAATGCGATTACGGTCAAGGATAATCTGGCGAGAATTGATTATGATAAGTGTACCGGCTGCGGCACTTGCGTTGCAGGCTGCCCGACCGGATGTCTGAAGCATACCAGCTTCCCGGATTTGGAGAAACCTTTTGAACCGCAATAATATGAATACTGAAAAACAATCTTCCACCGCCGTCAAAAGCGGTGGAAGAAAACTAAGAAACGATTTTATTTTTATAGCTGTACTGTTGGCTGTCGTGATCTGCCTGGGACTTGGGCTATACTTGCTCAGACCGGGCGGTGATGAGGTCGTGGTCAAGGTAGACGGAGAAGTATTTGGAATCTACTCGCTGGAGCAGGATGTCGTAATCGATATCCGCACGGGCGAGAACGAGGAACAGCTCAACAGATTGGTGATCAAGGACGGCAAGGCCTATGTGGAACAAGCCAGCTGCCCGGACGGTATCTGTGCTGCGCATAAGCCGATTTCCAGACAAGGGGAGAGCATTGTGTGCTTACCAAACAAGGTCGCGATCACTGTGCAGACCCGTGACCCGGAAAGCGGGCCCGACGTGGTTGCGTAAAGGGGGCAGAGAAATGAAAAATGTCGCACAAAAAACAGCCTTTCTCGGTCTATGCACGGCTCTTGCGCTGGTACTTGCTTACGTGGAGGTGCTCATTCCTCCCATCATTACGGCTATCCCGGGGATTAAGATCGGACTGCCCAACATTATCATAATATTCTTACTGTATCGTCAGGGGTTCAAGGAGGCCGCACTTGTTTCTGTCGTCCGTGTCGTAGTGGTCGCCTTGCTGTTTGGCAACATGATGGGCTTTGCTTACAGCATCGCGGGCGCAGTACTGAGCTTGCTTGGCATGCTGTTGCTCAAAAAGCTGGATTTTTTGTCTGTCGTGGGAGTCAGCGTCGCAGGCGGCGTGCTGCATAACGTGGGACAAATCCTGATGGCTATGGTCCTTCTGGGCACGGCTGAGCTTGGATATTATTTGATCGTATTGGCAGTTACAGGTACGATTTCCGGTGTATTGATCGGGATTTGCGGAGCTTTGATGATAAAACGAATTCCCGAGTGGAAAAGGTATTGACAAGCCAATATTTGTATGCTATAATGCAAAAGATATCAAGAATATCAACAAAATATTTTAAGGAGAGAATTTATGAAAAGAATTCTTTGCGCACTTCTCGTGGCTCTTATGATGCTGTCGGCTATGACTCTGGTTGGCTGCAATACGGAGGCACAGACTCTCAAGTTCGGTCTTGGCGTTTATACCAACGTTTCCAAGGCTGACAGCGCAACCGAGGATGCTGACGGTCAGGGCAAGGTTGCCATCACCGCAGCAGCTGTTACGATTGACGCAGACGACAAGATCGTAGCTTGTGTTCTCGATACCGTTGAAATCACTGTTAAGTATACTGTTGACGGTAAGGCGGTTGCAAACGACTCTTTTATGACAAAGTACGAGCAGGGTAAGGACTACAACATGGTCACTTACGGCGGAGCTGCCAAGGAATGGTACGAGCAGGCTGATGCTTTCATGGCACTGGTTGCAGGCAAGACCCTTGCCGAAGTCAAGGCTTTGGTTGCTGAAGGCGATAAGGGCAATGATGAAGTTATCAACGCAGGCTGCACCATTATGATCAACGAATTTGTTCTGGCTATCGAAAAGGCAGTCAACAATGCAGTTGATTCCGCTGCTACCTCCGCTCACACCCTCAAGCTTGGCGTTCACACCGAGCAGACCTGCACCGACGCTACCGAAGAAAAGGCAGGCAAGAACCAGGTTGAGACCACCTTCTTCGCAGCAGCAGTTGATGCTGACGGTAAGGTTGTTGTTGCAAGCAGCGACGTAGCACAGATTGGCTTTACCTTTGATGCTACCGGCGCCTCCACCTATGATTTAAGCAAGGCTGTTCAGACCAAGAAGGAGCAGGGCGACAACTACGGCATGGTTGCTTACGGCGGCGCTGCTAAGGAATGGTATGCTCAGGCTGCAGCATTTGATGCTGCATGCGCAGGCAAGACCGCTTCCGAAATCGCAGGCTTTGTTGGCGCTGACAACTATGGCAATGCAGATCTGAAGGCTGCAGGTTGTACCATTCTGGTAAACGGCCTTGTAAAGGCTGCTTCCAAGATCGGTTAATTTGAGACTTGATAAAACGGGAGGCTTGCCTCCCGTTTTACACTTGAAGAAATGAAAAGAAATTTAATTGTGTATCTTTTGCTTTTATCAATATTTGCAAGCATTCTTGTTTCTTGCGGACAGAAAAAGCAAAAGTATTCGGAGTATTCCTTTGAATATTTTGATACCGTGACTACCATTACAGGGTATGCTGACAGCCAAGAGGAGTTTGACGCGGTGGCGGATGAAATACTCTCTTTGTTAGAAGAATATCACAAGCTGTTTACCATTTATCATCGCTACGACGGCATGGAGAATTTATGCACGATCAATGAGCTTGTGGATGGCGAGCATCGTACGGTGACCGTAGATAGACGCATTATTGATATGCTGCTGTATGCCAAGCATGCCTATGATATGACCGGTGGAAAGGTCAACGTTGCCATGGGCAGCGTGCTGTCTGTCTGGCACGAATACCGTGAGGATGGCATGGACGAGCCGTGGAATGCAGAGCTTCCGCCTATGGAGCAGCTGCAAAAGGCGGCACAGCACACTGATATTGACAAAGTACTGATCGACGAGCAGGCTTGCACGGTCAAGCTCACTGACCCGCAGATGCGATTGGACGTTGGTGCGATTGCAAAGGGGTATGCTGTGGAAATGATCGCGCAGCACATGGAGAAAAAGGGCATTGACGGCTACGTGATCAACGTGGGCGGCAACGTACGCACCCTGGGGGCAAAGCCGGACGGTAACGGATGGACGGTAGGCGTGGAGAACCCGGACGAGAATGCTGAGGGCTACCTCGCTTATCTGCAGCTGCGTGGTAAATCCCTGATCACCAGCGGCTCTTATCAAAGATATTACGTCGTGGAAGGGAAACGCTATCACCATATTATTGATCCCGCAACGCTGATGCCTGCTGATTACTTCACTTCGGTTTCCATTGTTTGCGACAGTTCCGCAGATGGCGACGCGCTCTCTACCGCACTGTTTTGCATGACGTATGAGCAGGGGCTTGCATTGATTGAGTCACTTGACGGCGTTGAGGCCATGTGGCTGACCACAAGTGGAGAGAAGTATTATTCAAGCGGATTTTCCGACTATCAAACAGAATATTAAGAATTATTAAGATTTCCCCATGTCTTACATGCGAACGTATAACTATGATATAATAACAATATACGACAAAATTCGCAAAGGAGTAAGACATGGGGGCTTTTTTAGGCTTTGGAGAGCTGACGGTGGAACCCGCGGGCGCATATTCCTGGCAACATCTGACCTTTGTGACCTCATTGGTTCTTTTGATGACAGCCCTGGCTATATGGATTGGCCTTGATTATCGTAAGCATCCGAATAAGAATAAAAACGTACCGCTGATCTGGGCAGCGATACTGATCGATGGTGTAGAGATTATCAAAATAGTGCTCAGCTGCGTGCAGTCAGACGAGCCTGTGCAATCGCTTTTGCGCAATCTGCCTCTGTTTTTGTGTAGCATTCAGTTGATAACGCTGCCGCTTGCCGCATTTTCTAAGGGCAGACTCAAAGAAGCAGCACTTGATTTTGTTCTGATCTTCGGTTTGCTTGGTGCACTTGCAGGCACTTACGGCGCAGCACAGAACTATAATGCCTATCCGATTTTCTACTATGTCAACGTCTGCTCCGGGATCACGCATTGCATTTCGGGCTTTGGCTCTCTTTACATCGCCATTTCGGGTATGACCAGTATGAAAAAGAAGAATATCGGCATTACGTTTTCGATTCTTAGCATGTGCTGTGTGATTGCATACGTAGTCAATCATCTGACAGACTACAATTACATGTTCTTGATGCAGGGCGACGGTACGCCTTACGATATTCTGTATAATCTCGTTGGCGGAAATCCCGTGCTGTATCCGCTTGGCGTGATAGTGTTGTTTTTGATTTACATAGCAGCCTTCTATGGCAGCTACTACCTGATTGCAAGAAAGAAAAGCAAGGCATAAGCCTTGCTTTTTCTGTGCACTTTGATTGACAGGAAAGGCAAATTTTGTTATAATAGAGGCAGATATATGAATTGGGAGAAATGCTTGTGGAGAAAAGAGTATTGCTGACAAGGCAAAGGATCGTAAATGATCTCGGCCAAGAGGTGAAACGAAGAATCAAAGGAGATCTGATCGTTGGAGCATTCATGATCTTTTCGTTGATTTTGGTTGCCATATACCTATATTGTATGTATATAAAGCAAGACCCTACCGTATACATGCTGTTGTGTATGGGAGGCGTGCTGCTATTGTGCTATCTCGGTTGGAGCACGGCTGAGCTGTTCACGGTTGGCCGCATGAAAAAGCGAATTCATTCCGGGAAGTACAGCGTCATTCGAGATACCCTTGTGTGCGCAAATGAGAATATGCGTCCGATCGATAATGAGATCAAAATGGACGTCAGGCACAGAAGCAAGGGCACACAACCAAATAAGGACGAGTACATTTTCGAGAGCGGCATGCGCTATGTCAGAAAATCCAACGAGCCGGACGCGTTTGGTATACGCGGCATCATGCAATATTCGGATGATCCGATTCCGTTTATCGTTGTCGTATATCATGATCGCCCCACAGCGCCGGTATTGCTCTATAATGAGCTTGTATTCAGATATGAGGAGACAATCGAATGAAAAAAGAGATATTAACGGATGAGGTCATCCTGCAGGACATTCTCAAGCATGAGGTCAAGAAGGCCAAGAATAACGACAACAAAACGCTGGTTTGGGTTATGCCCATCGCAGCAGTTGCGTTCCTTGCAGGTTATACCGTATCGTGGGTGCTCGCCGCATTGATCGGCCTTGTGGCAATCGTGCCCATCGTGCTGTATTTCAAGCAGAATAAAAAGGATCGCGAGATCGTCGAATCGGTGGAGTACGATAGCGAGTTTGTCATCTGTACGGATAAATTGTCTCATATAGACAAAGAGCAGGTATACGAGCCTCATTCTCACTACAGTCCCGGGAGAAGAAGCCGCACGCATTACACAAAGTACGTAACGGTATTTTATTTTGACCATGCAAAGTGGCGCGTGCCCGAGACAGAGAAGTTTTACGCATGGAGCAAGGAAATGTATATCTCTCCCGAGGGACTTGACAATACTTCGTTGCGAGGTGACGAATTCTACCTGGTATCTCGCAAGGGCGAGGTAGAGGTAGCATACGCCTATAACAGAAAATTCTTCGAATATAAAGGAAATCACAATGTTTCATAAAGGAGACGATCAATATGAATAATCGTGAATGGTTCAAAAATGAAGCAAAATTCGGCCTGATGATCCACTGGGGGCTTTACTCCTTGTTGGCCGGTGAATATAAAGGACAACGCATGGATATGATCGCCGAGTGGGCGCAGTCCTATTTCCGCATCCCGAACGAGGAATACGCGCAGCTGGCTAAGGCTTTTAATCCAGTATATTTTGACGCAGAGGAATGGGTCAAGCTTGCTAAAGCAGCAGGCATGAACTACATGGTGGTGACCAGCAAGCACCACGACGGCTTTTGCATGTTCAAATCAGAATATGACGGCTATAACGTGGTGGACGCGACACCGTTTGGACGTGACGTGATCGCGGAGCTTTCAGCTGCCTGCAAAAAGCACGGTCTGAAATTCGGGCTTTACTATTCGCAGGAGCTTGACTGGCACGAGCCCAACGGTGGCGGCTATCATCCCTCACATCTCAACGTGTGCGATACACATTGGACAAACAACTGGGATTTCCCGGACGATGACGCCAAGGATTACGAGCAATGCTTCCGCGCCAAGATCCTGCCGCAGATCCGCGAGATCTTGACCAAGTATGGGGATCTGTGCTTGCTTTGGTGTGACACACCTCATCAGATCACGCCCGAGCAATCGCGCGAGCTGCGTGACCTTGTCAAGTCGCTGCAGCCCGACTGCCTGCTCAACAGCCGTATCGGCAACGATCTTGGCGACTATATTTCCATGGGAGATAACGAAATCCCGGACGAATATATGGATGGCGTGCTGGCGGAGTCTCCTACCACACTCAACGATACCTGGGGCTTTAAGTACTATGACGATAACTGGAAGAATGCCGACGAGGTCATTCGCATCAAAGAGCATCTCAATGCGCGCGGTGTCAACTATCTGCTCAACGTCGGCCCCGACCACCTTGGCAGAATCCCCGCACCTGCGCTGGAAATATTGCGCGAAGTAGGGAAGCGAAATCAATAAACAATTATAGGGAGAAGAGTTCCATTCTTCTCCCTGTTTGTTTACGTGTACTATAATATTTTAACCAATGCTACAATTGATGTTTCCTGACAATACCTTTACTATTTAATTTTCGTATGCTATAATAAACATAAATCTAATAACACTTGGCATTATCTCGGAAGATTTCACGATTCAGGTGAGGAACACATCATGAAAAAACTCAAAAACCTGCACTACTACTTGAAAAAAGCAAAGAAAATGGCAGGCGCGTATATGACAGCGACCCTGCTCCGCAGCTTCTTTTTCGCACTACTTTCTCTCATTGATATTGCCGGGCTCGGCATTGTCATTGATGCACTTGTTTCCAAAAAAACCTTTGACGATATCATGAGACTCATCATCTTTTACGTACTTGTAAATCTTGCTGTGAGTTTAGGGGGGCATTTCCTTACTTTGTTTGAAAACAGGTCAATGCGACGTGCTTCGAACACCTTACAATATCAGTACATGAGGGACTGTCTGGACATCGACTACCATTATGTTCAGGACGGAAACGTGCTGAATCTGAAGCGGAATTCCATGCTTGCACATCCCGCGTTTTCACTCTCAACATTCGGTGAGTGCTTGAACGCTCTAATAAAACTACTCGGAACGATTTCAATTTTCTTCCTGCTCAGCCCCGTGTTTATAGTCATTCTGACAGTGTTGTCTGTACTGATTATCACATTGACGATTTATACACAACGATGCGATTATAAATATAAACTCGATTGTGCAGACGATGAACGCAGATTGCAATACTTATACGAGATCATGACCAAGTACAAGTTCGCAAAGGAGATCCGCATCAACAACGCCGCTAGCTATATCTCTAACAAGTATCAAACGGTGTTTTCAGAGCATATGAGTAAATTCCGCCGTCTTCTCAGAAAAAAGCTTGGTGTGAACTGGCTTGGCATTCTGCTCTCCTGCCTGCAAAGTGCATTAATGTATTTCTATTTCACATACCAAGCTTCGGTTGGGGTACTCAGCATCGCTGATTACACAGTCGCACTTGCCTCCACAATGCTATTTACATCGGCACTTCTTGCACTGTTCAAAAGCATTGGTACAATCCGAAACGTGCTTGATTCAGTGGATATTTATCGAGATTATGAGGAAACGCTGAAAAATAATTCCTTGATACGCGAAACAAGCGAGTTTCCCGAAAAAGAGATCGACACGAAAAATGCCACGATTCGCTTTGAAAACGTGTCCTTCCGTTATCCGAATACCGAAACAGACACGCTCAGAAACATCTCGTTTTCAGTCAAACCCGGGCAACGGTTGGCTATTGTAGGATTGAACGGTGCCGGCAAAACGACGCTGATCAAGCTGCTTTTACGCTTATATAAGCCAACAGAAGGCAAGATCACGCTTGGTGGAGTTGACATTATGGAGATTCCATATCAACAGTATTCGCAGTACGTGAGCACCGTTTTACAGGATTTTGCTTTGTTTTCCTACAGTGTAAAAGAAAATATTGTCTTCGATCACGCATATGATGATGTGCGATTTTGGGATAGCATTGAAAAGAGCGGGCTTGCAGATAAGCTATCCAACCTCCCAAATGGCGTTGATACCTCGGTCAATCGTGACCTTGACGATGGCGGTATTGAATTCTCCGGTGGCGAGGGACAAAAGCTGGCAACCGCCCACGCAATATACAAGGATGCCCCGCTTTTTATTTTGGACGAACCGACGGCAGCTCTCGATCCCATTGCAGAAGCTACCCTGTTTTCACGGTTCGATGAGATCACACGCGGAAAAACAACGATATTTATCACGCACAGACTTTCCTCCACAACGTTCTGTGATGACATTTTAGTGCTTTACGACGGTGCAATCATTGAGCAAGGCTTACATGAGGCGTTACTGTCCAAGACGGATGGAACATATGCAAAGCTGTATCGGTCACAAATGCAGTATTACGAAGAACACAGAGAAACGGAGGGATCAATATGAAAGCGAGAAAAACTACAGATTCCTTAAAAGTCCTGCGCATGATCGCAAAAAACGAGCCGGGGTATGTTTTCTATTCCATCCCGCATCTGCTCCTATCCTCCGTCCTCACGCTACTTGGTGTTTATTTCCCAAAGCATTTTATCGAACAGCTTGAGAATAGACAGGATTTTTCCGGCATCGCTATATCGGTCGGAATCTACATTGGGTTATTGATTATCATGCAATCTGCTGATGCGTTTTTTGTTCACAAGACAGAGCGTTGCAAGGAGCACTTTTCGAAGCAAATCCGTCTGCGCGCGGGGGAGATCACAATGGAGCTTCCGCTCGAAAATATCGAGGGCGCATCCTTCGGAGATAAGCTCGCGATGGCAAACCATATTACGCAAATCATGGATGCTTTCTCAATTTTACAGAGCATTTTGATCAGCTTCATCACGATTGCGGGGTTGTCCGTGATCATCAGCAAGTTGGATATTGTCTTTCTCTTGACCGTCGCGGTCGTGCTTTCCGTAAAGGTTCTGTTCGTATATCTTACATACCGGTACCGAAAGAAGCGCCGTGTTTTATATGGAGAAAACGATCGGATTGGCAGCTATCTTGAAAACACCGCTTATTTCAATCAGGGTGCTGCGAAGGAACTGCGGATCGATGCGCTGGGCGATTGGTTCATGAAGAAGATCAGAGGCTATCGTGAAAAGATGCTCTCACTTCAATACGAAGATTTTTGTCGCTCGGCTCTATTTGACATAATTTCCGCTATTCTGCTGGCGCTTCAATCCCTGATTATACTTGTGTTGCTGGCAAAGCGTGTCACAACCGGAGAGATCGGCATAGCAGAGTTCACGATGTATTTTTCGGCAGTCGCAACGCTGACAGCAACACTTTCATCGGTTGTCACCCAGATCGGTGATTACAGTCATCGACAGATTTATTTATCTGATTTTGAAAAATTGTCGGCAGATCTGCCTATACCCGGAATAAAGACGGAGAAGGACCTGAACGGCTTGGATATCGTATTCGAGGACGTTTGGTTTGCCTATCCGAACACCGAAAAATTTGTGCTGAAAAATATAAATATCCGTATTGCCCAAGGGGAAAAGCTCTCGGTTGTTGGACAGAACGGAGCAGGAAAAACGACATTTATCAAGCTGCTCTGCCGTTTCTACCGCCCAACGCGCGGCAGGATCACGCTTGGTGGAATCGATATTCATGATATGGATGAGGGCACGTATCGTCGGCTACTCTCTGCTGTTTTTCAAGATTTTCAGAATTTCCCGTTCACAGTTGAAGAAAATATCACAATGGGAAAAGAGGAAATGTCGTCTATATCCTCGCTCGGTGATTGGATAAACAGACTGCCGGCGGGAATTAAGACTTATGTGACCCGCATTTTCGAGGCGGATGGTGTGGAATTATCCGGCGGCGAGGGGCAGAAGCTCGCGATTCTTCGTGCTGTGAACAAGCATACACCAATTCTCATATTAGATGAACCGACCGCATCTCTCGACCCCATGGCTGAGTGTGAGATATACGATGAATATTTTCATATTGCGAAGGACAAGACGACGATCTTCATATCTCACAGGCTCGCTTCATCAACGATTGCCGACCGTGTTGTTCTTTTTGAGAATGGACAGATCACAGGATACGGTTCGCATGAGGAACTGATAAAAAGCTGTGAAACATATGCTCAGATGTTTGCGCTTCAGCGGAGTAGTTTCAAAAATGAGCAGTTGGCATAGTAAACGAATGTAAAAAACACCCTGTTTTTTGCACTGTTTCAGAGCAAGTGTAATGAATATAGAAGAAGCATGGAGGTTCATATGGAAATGACCATTGGTGCAAACATCAAGCGTTTGCGTACAGCAAAAAATATCACACAGGAGCAGCTCTCGGTTGCAATGAATGTCACGTGTGCTGCTGTCAGTAAATGGGAGCGAGGTGAGACCTACCCGGACATTACCAATCTGCAGCCATTGGCGTATTTTTTCGGAGTCACACTGGATGAGCTTATGGGGTACGATCAGGAGAAGATTCAGGCACAAATTGATGAAGTGCTCCTGCATTACAGAAAGCTTTGGAGAAGTGATCCTGTCAAAGCACGCGAGATCATTATAAAAGCGCATAAGGATTATCCCAATGATTATTGGATCATGAGCAACTATATGTGGAATATAGCAGGCGACCTGGTTGATAACGATCCAGCCATCCTGATCGCTCACAAGGATGAGTTCCTTGCCATTTGTGAAAGGATTTTGGAAGGTTGTACAGAGGAAAAGATTCGTCTGAGTGCATGGAACATGCGCGCAAAAATTCTTCATGCAGAAGGGAAAACAGTCGAAGCTCTTGCAATCTATCAAAACAATTTTGCCGATTGGTACACAACAGGCGAGCAAAAGACCGAGCAATTGTTTGCAAAAGACACCGATGAATATTACTTCTATTTGCAGAAAAATATGTATGAGCTCGTCGCTTTTGCAGGTGATAAGTTGGCGCGTGCTATCTTTTTTGACGATTCGCTTGCAATGAAAGAAAAAGCTGAGAAAGCAATCAAATACGGAAAACTGATGCTGAATGCATTTGATGAAACAGAAGACGTATTCTTTGCGGGGCTTGCAGAAGCATTTTTGAATCGAATCAGAAATGACATGACCTTCAGAGGCGGTTTTGATGAGGATATTGTTGTATTGTTGGATATGAATCTGTGTGCGGCAAAACAGATCGCAAAAGCAGTAAAGTCGGATCATGCTGTTCATCAAGCGTATTTTCCCAAGAGATTAACCGTAACTGCAGAAGATTTTCTCTCTTGGATGGTGGATAGTCTACTCAATCCAAACGGTGGCAGATATGCCGAATTGCTGCAAAATCCCGAATACGTTGCTGTGTTGGACAAATACAGATAAATAAGAGAAACGGCTGAGTCTTGTGACTCAGCCGTTTTGTATGAACATGTGTTTATCTCTGAATTCTGCCCGAGCCGTCGCCGCCTGCCAGCTTTTCCACCTCGCCAACCGTGACCATGTTGTAGTCACCACCAATGGTATGCTTGAGTGCGGATGCAGCAACTGCAAATTCAACAGCAGCCTGCGTGTCCTTACCGTTGAGGACCGCATAGATGAGGCCGCCGCCAAACGAATCACCGCCGCCAACACGGTCAATGATTGTCAGCTCGTACTTCTTGGAGAAGCAGTACTTGTCTTCTGCTACATTGTAGAGCATTGCGCTCCAGCCGTTACAGGATGCGCTGTGGCTTTCACGCAAGGTGATAGCAACCATCTCAAAGCCGAACTTATCAGCCAGCTGCTTTGCAACAGACTTGTAGC
>CAZCRV010000011.1:0-21065 GCA_964501175.1 uncultured Clostridium sp. | reverse complement strand
CAGCATTATAGGGGCGTGGGCTTTACCCTATGCCTTTGCAATACAAAGGCGAAACTGGCGATAAAAAGCAAAGGAGATATATTCATGATAGATAAGGATGATTGGAGATTAAGAGGTCAAGAAGATTATTTATCAGGCAAAACATTATATTTTCGCAAATGGAAAGCACCCAAGAAAGAATGGGATCACGATCATTGCGAATTCTGTTGGGAGAAATTTTCCTATTATCCCGACACACGACACGAGGGATATACGACAGAAGATAATTACTATTGGATATGTCCTACTTGTTATCATGATTTCAAAGAAATGTTCCAATGGAAAAAAATGAACGTCGATAATAGCTAACCCCGACAGACCTTGAAATTTGTCGGGATTACTCTTTATTTATGGCATATCTTTTTATTCGTAGGGGCGTTCTGTGAACGCCCGCGGGCGAACGCAGTTCGCCCCTACCATGTGTTAGGCAAAATCCCTTATGAGAATCAGCCATTGCCCTGCTTTTTTGTGTTTTTGGGAGAAATTACCCGAACCTTGTTGACCCCGGTCGAATTATCCGATATAATGAAGATGTCCAAAATAAATTAAGGAGAATTTGCAGAATGAAGTTCACCAGAATCCTTTCACTTTGTCTGGTTGCGCTCCTGATGCTCTCGATGATCGTTGCTTGCGACGGCGGCAAGAATCCCGAGACCACCACGGATGCAGACACCCAAACACCCGAAGCGACTACCGAGGATAAGACCGAAGCTCCCACAGAGCCCGAAACAACCGAACCCGAGACAACTCAGCCCGAAACAACCGAGCCCGAGACTACCGAACCCGAGACTACCGAGCCTGCTGAAACCGAGCCCGAGACCTCTACCGAAGAGGAAACCACCGAGCCCGAGCAGCCCGCTATTACCTACATCACCATTGCCGAGGCACTTGAGCTTTGCGGTGAAGAGGGCAACATTACAAACGAAAGATACTACATCCGCGCAACCGTCGTTTCGATTACCAACGCAGCTTACGGCGCAATGGTGATTGCAGACGAGACCGGCGAGATTCCCGTTTACGGCACCTACAGCGCAGACGGCGCAATCAACTACAGTGAGATGGAGGACAAGCCCTACCGCGGTGACCAGGTTGTGCTGCATTGCATTCTGCAGAACTATAACGGCACCAAGGAAGTCAAGAACGCTCGTCTGATCGAGTTTACCCACGTCGAGCCCGACGTTGACTTCTCGGTATACACCGATATGTCCATCGCTGACGCAAGAGAGGCCGCAAAGGGCACCAAACTCCGCGTGGACGGCGTGGTTGCAAGGATCACCTTTGCAAACGGCTTCAAGCCCAACGGTCTGTTCCTTGTTGACGAGACCGGCTCGATCTACGTCTTTGACAGCGACCTTGCACAAAGAGTCTCCGAGGGCGACAAGATCACGGTTGCAGGCGATAAGGATTACTGGATCCTGGACACCGAGCAGTCCAACGCCGAAAAGTTCGGCTATAAGGGCAGCTGCCAGATCTCTTCCGCGTATCTTGTGGATCAGGATGACAGCCAGGATTATGCATTCGACAAGTCCTGGATCACCGAGTCCTGCATGAAGGATATTCTGGAGGCTCCCGTTACCGAAAACGTGACCACCACCATCTACAAGGTGACCGCGCTCGTCAAGAGAGTGGATGGCACCGGCTTTACCAACTACTACTTCTTTGACCTGGACGGCCAGACCGGCAACTACACCTACACCCAGTGCAACGGTGCTGACTTTGAATGGCTGGATGCATACGACGGCAAGATCTGCACCGTTTACATCTCTCCCATCAACTGCAAGTCCACCGCAGGCGACTGCTTCTTCCGCCTCGTACCCATCGAGGTCAAGGACGAGGGCTTTACCTTTGATCCCTCGGGCGCTCCCGCATATGCGCTCAAGTATCATGCAATGGATCAGTTTGGCATCGAGTATTCCGCTGACCCCGCACTTGAGCTGATCTCCTCCGTTTCCTCCGAGCTGCTTGGCTTTGAGGGTGTGACCTTGTCTTATGTTTCTTCCAACGAGGCAGCTCTGAGCTTCGCTGTCGAGGATGGCAAGACCATCATGCACTGCAGCGCCGAGGAGACCACCACCGTGACCGTCACTGTCACCGCAACGCTTGGCGACGTGACTGCCACCGACACCGTTGAAATTACCGTCGAAGCCCCCGTCGTCATTGAGGCAGGCAACGTCAAGACTGCCATCGACGCAGCCGTTGGCGAAACTGTCACCGTCAAGGGCATCGTTGGTCCTTCCCTTGTCAACAAGACCGGCTTCTATCTGATCGACGAGACCGGCGTGATCGCAGTTCAGACCACCACTGAGATCATGAAGACTTTGCAGATCGGCAACGAGGTCGTTGTGCAGGGTACCAGAGACGTCAAAACAACGGGTGGTGCCACCTACTTCGGTCAGTCCAACATCTACGAGGCAACCGTTTTGGCCAACTACTATGGCAATCACGAATACTCCACCGAGTCCTTCGTGACCGATAAGACCCTTTCAGAGGTTGTTGCTCTGGATCTTCTGGCGGACTATACTACGACCGTCTTTGTATTCAAGGCAACCGTGGTTCTGGAAGAAACCGCTTACTACTCCAACATTTTCCTGTCAGATGGCAACGGCACCAAGATGCTGCTGTACAGCTCAAGCGCTAAACAGTACAGCTGGCTGTACGCATATGCAGGCCAGGAAGTCACGGTTGAGGTTGCAGCTTGCAACTGGAACGACAAGAAGGATTGCTATCGTGGCTGCGTGCTTTCCGTCATCACCGAGGACGGTAAGGTGCTCAACACCCTGAACTTCGACGCAGAGTAATTCCAATGAAATCATTGCCCCATGGCCGACGCGGAATGTCCGCGTCGGCCTTTTTGCAAGTCTTAGAATAAAATATTGCAAATCATGCAAGAAAATATTGTTTTTTCGGTTGCAAAATGCAACAAGTTGTGATACAATGTTCGTATATGCTTTTATAGCAATACAGCAAAGGAGAATGGCTATGAAAAAAATACTTTCACTTTTATTATTGTTCGTTATGTTGCTCTCCGTGGTGGCATGCCAACCGGAAGAGCACGTGCATGAATTCGTGCTTTCCGAGGCCGATTCCAAGGCCGCTACCTGCGAAGCCGAGGGCATTGAGGTAAAGATTTGCTCTTGCGGCGAAAAGCAGGAACAGACCTTCCCCGCTACGGGCCATGACATGAAGGTCAGCATGGAGTCCAAGCCCTCCTGCACCGGCACCGGCTCTACCGACTACAAATGCTCCAAGTGCGGCAAGATGGAATACAACAACATTGAAGCACTGGGTCACAACATCGAAGAAACCCCCTCTGAGCCCTCCCGTGTCAGACGTTGCCTGAACGAGGGCTGCACCGAGTGCGTGTGGAACGAGCCCGGCGACAAGCACAAGGAAACCCTGACCTTCCACTTTACCAAGGAGGACGAGGCAGCAATTGACGCCAAGTACGACGAGGTCAAGGCAATGGTTGACGCAGCTCCCAAGTACGATCCCGCGCTGCACGCCTACGCAGAGACCGGCGCTCTGGCGGACGAATACGCCATCGTGGACGCAGCACACACCGAGCTTTACGACCTGGTGATGAACGCAATGTCTCAGCAGCAGCTGGCAATGGTTGCTTACTACTGCGACATGAAGAACACCGAGCTGGAAGAGACCTACTCTTATATGATGGACTACCAGACCGCTGTCATCGCAAAGTTCTACACCCTTTCCCGTCCCTTCTATGATTCCTGCTACCGCGATTTCTACTACTACGGCATGACCGAGGAAGAGATCAACGCATTCCTGTTTGACTCCGACGCGATCTCCAACCCCGAGTACACCGCGCTCAAGGAAAGAAACAACGCCATTGAGACCGAATTCCTGGCGCTCTCCAGTTCCGAGCAGAACGAAAAGCTGCCCGCTCTTTACGAGGAATTTGCAGATAACAACAACAAGATGGCACAGCTGATGGGCTATGACAACTATCTGGAATACGCTTACGAGAACGTTTACGGCAGAGACTACACCTACGAGGACGTTGCAGAGCTTTCCGGCTACATCAAGACCCACATCGCTCCCGTATTCAACGATCTCTACACCACCTTCAGAAACCTGACCGGCTACACTGATGAGGAGTTGGGCATTTACAACAGCCAGTGCACCAAGCCCTTCTTTACCAACCTTGAGGGCAACACCTCGCTCAACGATTACATCGATCTGATGGCATTCACCTCCAACCCCGACAAGAACATCACCTTCTCCGACGAGTTCAACAAGCTCATGAGCGAGGGCAACATGTTCCGCGGTGACTACGAGGGCGCGTTCGTTACCACCATCTACGCTCCCAACCTTCCCATTGCATACTTTGGTAAGGGCTATGACAATTGCTTCACCATTGTGCACGAGTTCGGCCACTACATGAACGAGGTTTACAGCTCCGAGATCTATGCGGACGGTGAATACACCCAGTCCTACGACCTGCTCGAAATGCACTCTCAGGGCAATGAGCTTTTGTACCTGTGCTATCTGGAGCAGAACAAGGATTACCCCCAGGTTGCCAACACCCTGATCAGAACCTACTCTTTGGTGAACATGTTCTACTCGACCGTAGCAGGCTTTACGATCGACAGCTTTGAGCAGGCAATTTACCTTGATCATTACGAGGGCACCAACGCTGATACCATTATGGCTGACGGTACCATTACCGCAGACGAATTCAATCTGCTCTATCAGAGCATCTGCACCGACTACGGCGTGCTGGATGCAATGGACGGCTACTGGAAGTACGGTATGACCATCACCTCCCCCTGCTACTACGTATCCTACAGCGTGTCCGCTATCTCGGTTCTGCAGCTTTACGAGGTTGCACAGACCGAAGGCTTCGACATTGCAAAGGAACAGTACCTCAAGCTGTTCACCTACGTGGACGAGGATCCCGGCATGGGTATGCAGGACATTCTGGAATACGCAGGCATGCTCTCCTTTACGGATGAGAAGCTGTACTCCGATCTGAGTGCATATTTCAAGAAGAAGTAATTTTATAATTCATTAAGGGCAGCCCCATGGGGCTGACAAAATAGCGGAATAAACAAAAACGGGTTGCTTCAGTGAGGCAACCCTGTTTTTTCGGCATAAATATTTAGTTATAGAAGGAGAGGAGGAGCAAGCCCCTCCCCTACCGATAGACGGTTTGGAAATCTTGGCTTATGGAAGTGGAAAACTAAAATATCGGGCGGTAGGGGAGGGGCTTGCTCCTCCTTCCTTGCCAAAGCTACATGGTTTCACCTAAAAATTAGGGTTGCTTTTGATGAAGCAACCCTGTGTAACTTATTTTTATTCCGCTAATTATTCAGCCCCATAAGGCCCTTTTTTGGCGTTATTTTTTCTTTTTTCCAAACGCAAGTGCAGCGCCTGCCGTCAGCAAGGCAATCACAGATGCCGCGCCAATCACACCGCCGCAGCCCGTTTGCGTGGGTGCTGCCTGTAAATCATCGGTCGCCATCCCGGGCAGCGATTCCTTGTCGGACGTCGCACTATCGGTCGTGGGCACGTCACTCGTTCCCTGCTCGGTGCTCGGGATTTCACTCTCGCTCTCTTGCTCGGTCACCGCCTCGGTAGGTGTTTCGATCACGGCCTCGAGTACCACGTCCGCGGTCGGGGTCAGCACCTCGCCCAAACCTATCACTTCTCCCGCGTCCGTGCGCCAGCCTGTCAGGTAGGTCAGGTCTCCTACCCTTTCGGCAAGAAAAGCGGTATCGGGGATGGTGCAGCTCTGCCCCGCCGCCACGCGGATTTCATAGACTTGTTCACCGTTGACCAACTTAACCGTATAATACACATCGGTAGTCATGGGGGTAAATCGCTTGAGCGGTACCCAGGCGCTATTTCCGTCCTCCAACTCCACGCGGCCATACTTGCCCTGTACCTCCAGGATGCGATACACCCCACAGGGCGTCATGCTTGCCACCGTATCGGTATTCAGATCGGGGCCTGCGTAAGCTGCAAGCGCACCCTTTCCCGCGATCATAAAGCCGGGAAGGTGATCCTCTGTGCGGTCATAGTCCACCTCGGGCACATCGGCCGTCTTGTAAGCAATGCTGCCGTATCCCACGATATAGCGATTACTCAGCGAATATTCGTGCAGCGCCACACGGTTGTCTCCGTTGCCCTCGATGGCGTACACCACGCCGTCCTCGCATCCGAGCACGATGCCGATGTGGTCGGTCGCGCGCGAATGCGTGGCAGTCAGACTTTTGTAAAAGATCAAGTCACCCTTTTTCGGTATGTAATCATCGGTGCGGGCGTGGTAGGACGCACCGTATTTCGCACCCTCGTTGATAAACCAATTTCGCCAAGAGGCACAGGACACATACATCCCGCCGGTCAGCTTTTCGTCCACGCGCGCCTGGCGTAAGCACCAGTTGACAAACGCCGCGCACCACGCATATCCGTAGCTTACGCCGTTACCCTCGCCGTTGTCCAGCTTGCCAAACAGCACGTTGTACTCCACAAAGTTGCGATTGCCGCCTGCGTTGCCTCCGTCTAAGTCGCCTGTGTTGTTGCCCTCGTGATACCCAAGCTGTGAGAGTGCTACGGCGATCACGTCGGTCGCACCGTCACCCGTCAGCTTAAGGGTTAAGAGATTATCATAGTATAGCGTGTCCTTGTAATCCGAGGACACCTTGTACGAGGGCTCAACCGCGCCCGCCGCCATGCAAAGTGACGCCGATGCAATGGCAGCTGCCAGCAGCCCTGCACAAATTTTCCGTAATTGCATTGAAAACCATCCTCTTTTGTATATTTATAGTTTTTTTATTTCCACTTTCATTATAACACAGGAAAGTCTTGTTGTAAACCCTTTCGGGTGGACAAGGCCTATGGTAATATATGTGAAGCGTGGGAGAAAAATGCATAAAAGGAATGCACAACGCACAATGAATATGATTTCTCACGTGACGCATTCCCACCGATCGCAGGGGACGGCGCCCTCGACGTCCCGCACAGGCGCACAGAACATACATGACCCGCAAAAATATATCAAGTGAATATAAGAAAAGCCGCCATTCGGCGGCTTTTCTATCTCAATTCTTTATTCTTTATTCGTCAAATCGTCTAACTGCGCCTGCATCTCTACTAAGCGTTGCTCCAAGCGCGCGATCTCCTCGCGCACGGGGTCGGGGATGTGCACCTGGTCGAGGTCTGCACCCGGCGTGCTGACTCTCTCGCCGTCGCGCTTGACCACGCGTGCGGGAATGCCCACCGCGGTACTGTTCTCGGGCAGCTCCTTGAGCACCACCGCATTAGCCGCCACCTTACTGCCATCCGAAATGGTAAAGGGGCCTAACACCTTGGCACCCGCGCCCACCATGACGTTGTTGCCAAGTGTGGGGTGTCGCTTGCCGACGTCCTTACCCGTACCGCCAAGCGTCACGCCCTGGTACAAGGTGCAGTTATCGCCGATCTCGGCAGTCTCACCGATCACGACACCCGATCCATGGTCGATCATCAAGGCCTTGCCAATGGTTGCGCCCGGATGGATCTCCACACCCGTGAAAAATCTTGCAAGCTGGCTGACAAGTCGCGCCGAGAAATAATGCTCGGACACGTACAGCCTGTGCGCCACGCGGTAAGCAAGCAGCGCATGCACACCCGAATAAAGCAGCAAGACCTCAAGATCACTCTTTGCGGCAGGGTCGCGCTGTCTAACGGCGTCAATATCCGTGCGCACCTCGTCCAAGGCTGCGCGCAGCTCGGCCGACACCTTGTCGGTCAGCGGCTGTGCCTTCTCCTTGACAAGATCTGCGCAAAGGATCATGCCTCCGCCGATCTGCGCCAAAATATTCTCCAAGCGTTCTGTGTTCATGATCGCTCTTGCCTCCTTATCGGTTGATTTATTCCTCGACCTCTCTCAGATATGCCGCGGAAATGTAATATACGTGCCCATCGATCAGCACGCGATTCCAGTTCTTTCCAAGGCCGATACAGGTCACGCGCTTGCCCTCGTACATGGCGATGTTGTGCACCTTGGTGTCGTCCCCGCCCTGTGTGCTCGGCTCGGTGCGCACCCAAACGGTGGCGGTAGCCTCCATGGTCATATGCACCTCGGCAAAGCTCTCGCCAAGCTCGGCTTCTCTTTCGTAGTTGATCTCATAGTCACCCTCGGGCTTGGGTGCCTGCGCCAAATATGCTTCAATACCCTTGGCAATCGCCTCGGCTGCCTTGGCTGCAAAGTCCTCGGCCGCCATGGTTGCCTCATCCTCAGCGTTGGTCATAAAGCCCATTTCCAGGATAGTGGTGGGAACAGTTGCCCAGTTTGTGCCCGTCATGGTATCGGTTTCCCAAACGCTGCGCTGCGAAAGGCCTGTGCCCTCGCAGAACGCCCCCAGCACCTCGTCGGAAAGCAATCTGCATTGCTCGTAGATCTCTGCATTATAGGGGTTTTGGGACGTTTGACAAACGGTCATTGCGCCCTTGATTGACGCATCCTCGTCACCGTTTGCATGGATGCGCAGATTGACGCACGCGCCCACCTCGTTGGCAAGCTTTGCGCGCTCTGCGTTGCTGATCTTGACCTCGTTGGTCTCGCGCACCATGACAACCGTGTATCCCTTGCTGACCAGCACATCGCGCAGCGCAAGAGCGACGCGCAAATTCAGCTCATACTCGGCAAGTCCGGTCACGCTGCCCTGCGTGCCGCCCGAAACCATGGGCTTTTGCTCCTCCGATCCCGGGCCGTTGGGCTCGGTTTCGGACATGGCGTGCAGCTGATGTCCCGCATCGATGACGATGACCTTGTTCGCGTTCTCACCGCTGCCCTTGTAGGCAATGCCCGTACCGGGGTTGGCCTTACCCGTATAATCGGTATAGTCCAGCGCGGGAGCCGTCGGCTTTGGTGCCTCAGTGGGGGATTCGGTCGGCGTTTCAACCGGTGATTCGGTCGGTGTCTCGATCGGCGCGTCGGTTTCGGGATGGCTTTCACCCTCAATCTCGGGGGGCCCCGCCATATCCTTGGCTCGGCTGACGCTGACCAGCGTTGCGATCAGCAGGCAGACCACTAAGGTCGCGATGATGATTATCGTCCACTTTTGCTTCATACTCTTATTCTCACTTTGAAAAAATCAAATTCTTCTGACCGGAAAGGGCAGCGCCTTGCCCTCTTTGTACGCACAAATCACGCGCTCTATCTGCTGTGCGCTCTCGGTCGTAAACAGAAAATGCTGTGCCGTGATGCCGTTTTCCTCTAACACCCGCACCTTATCCGACATGCCCGTGGGCAGACTGTTGAGCACCAGGTTGCGGTGACCGTATTCATACAGCACGGGGAACCTGACGCCTCTGCGGTCTACCAGCTCGGCGCGTCCCGCCGTGCAGGCCGCACAGCCCGCTGCCTGCTTGTTGATGCAGCGCTCCAGCGTCATCAGCGGCACTCTGCCGTACACAATGGCCGCCGTGTGGCCGCCCAAGTCGCGCAGCTTGGCAAGGCTTGCCTCGGCCGACGCGATCACGTCGACAAATCCGAGCCGCTCCAACGCCGCAACCGTAGCGTCGTTTGCCACGTTGAGGCGGTAATCGCCGTGCACAGTAAAATCAAAGCCCTCAAGCAGCGCAAGATGGCCAATATTGCCCACCAGCACGTGCCGGGTTCCCTGCTCTTGCGCGGCTGCCAGCATTTCCCTGATCTTATCGGAATCCGAGTCAAAGATCACGGGCGGCAGCACCACGCCGTTGCATCCCTGCACCTTTTTGCCTGCGACTGCCTCAAGCGGTAGATAGCGAATATCAAAATACGCCTCGGCCGCGCCCCCGATCTGCTCGGAGAAGAAAAATCTTGCCGTGCGCGTACGTGCGCGCTGCCCGCAGGGTACGGGCACGTCAAATTTCACGCGATTGACAGGTGCGGGACTGCAAGCGTCTTTAAGCGCACTCTCCAATTTTTCAGCAGCATCGCGACGCAGCGCATTGAGCGCGGACGCGGCCACCATGACCTCGCCCTCGATGCTCACGTCGACTCTGCTTGCCGCAAAGGGCGTAGCACCGAGCTTTGATAGGCTGGTCTGCACCTGCTCTTTGGTAATCGGGCGCGTGTGCGCTGCCTCGGGCGCAAGCCCCTTGACGCTCACCTCTTGCCCGCTTGCGCGTGCCGTCAGCTCCATGGGCTGCTGTGCGCACAAGGTTGCCTCTATTTCCATCGGGATCTTTTTGGTAATCCCGCGAAATTTATCCACCGCACCGGAGGCCATTTTGTCCTCAGCCGAGCGCACGCCCAGCATGCCCTCGCCCTTGCGGCGGCGGTAATATCCGTCTGTAAAGCCGCCGCGCGAAAATGCACGGCTAAGTTCTGCCATTTGTGCCTCGTCCGCACCGCTTCGTGCGTCCAGCAGCTCTCTCCAGATCCGTGTAACAGTATATACGTATTCGGGAGATTTCATGCGTCCCTCAATTTTGAGCGACGCCACGCCCGATTCGATGATCTCGGGCACGTATCTTGCCAAGGAGAGATCCTTGAGAGAAAGCGGATAAAAATCCTTTCCCTTGGCATCCTTGAACGGCAAACGGCAGGGCTGTGCGCACTCGCCGCGGTTGCCGCTGCGTCCTCCCACCAAGGAGGAGAACAGACATTGCCCCGACTGGCTGACGCAAAGCGCACCGTGCACGAACATTTCAATTTCAATCGGGCTTTCCTTGACCGCGCGCACGATCTGATCGGCAGGCAGCTCTCTTGCCAGCACCATGCGACTAAAGCCCGCGTCGGCAAGCAACCTGCCCGCATCGCCTCTGTGGATCGACATCTGCGTGCTTGCATGCAGCGGCATATCGGGCAGGGCTCCATGCAAAAGCGTTGCAAGCCCCAAATCCGCCACGATCAGGCCGTCCGCACCTGCGCGCGCCACTTGCTCTGCCTGGGCAATTGCGGCGTCCAGCTCACGGTCATACACCATGGTATTGAGCGTGACGTACACCTTAACGCCCCAGAAGTGCGACAGCGCGACAGCCTCGGAAAGAGACTCGAGCGTACCGAAATTGTCCGCGTTCATACGGGCGTGAAAAGAGCCGCCGCCGAGATATACGGCGTCGGCTCCTCCGTCAATCGCTGCCCGTAACGCGTCGGGCGAGCCTGCGGGAGAGAGCAGCTCGGGCAAGGATCGACTATACGGATCTTTCATTTTATACGTCATTGAAGGTCAGCAGATCAAACATCGAGCCAACGCGGGAACGATTCTTGGTCTTCTTGGCCTTGGCCTTTGCCTTGGGAGCGGGAGCGGCCTCCTCGCCTGCGATCTCGCCAATGACCTGCGCAGCCTTGGTGTTGACAGGCTCTTCCTTCTCAGCAGCCTCTTCAAAATCCACGCTCAGCTGCTCGGGCACCTCGGGTGCTTCGGGAGCTTCGGGCGCGGGAGCAGCCTCGATTTCTTCGGGAGCGGGGGCGCTTTCAACTGCTTCAATCGGTTCCACAGCTTGGGCTGCTTCCGCTGCCTCAACGACCTCGGCAGCCTCCTCTGCTACCGGAGCAGCCTCGGGCTCGGGGTCGGGCTTCACCATCAAACGCTTGGTGTTGGCAGCAGCGCGCTCCAGAATACCGTTCATGATCTCATTTTCATTCTGCAGAGCAGCCAGCTTTTCCTCAAGCTCTGCAACCTTGCTTTCCAATTCCGCAATGGTTGCCTCGTCCTGCTCAGCCATTTCCTCAAGCTCTGCATTTCTTTCCTGCAGGGCGAGCTTCTCGGAGCAATACTCCAAAGCGCACAGCAAAGCGGCCTGATTTTTGGTACAGCGGCGGCTCTTGAGATTGATGTCTCTCATCTTTCTATCAAGAATTCCTACGATCTTATCGACCGCTTCGCGCGACGCATCGGTCACGACGTTCATCTCCACGTCTGCAATGACCAAGGTGTACTTTTGTTTCATACCGTTTCCTCCGTGTTATCTATCGTAATTTTTCTTTTTTTGCCGGATATCTTGCAATTATACGATAAAACATGTATAATTTTATATATAATACCAGTTATATATATATTCTAATACAAAACGCCGAAATTGAAAAGACCTTTTTCGTAAATTTTTCAAAATTTCGCGATTTTTTTGCAAATATGTGAAAGGAGTCGGCCCATGCAGTCAAACAAAGATCAAAATTCGCACACTTCCCCGACTTTTATTCCGCTTTTATATACCGCCGCGCACAAATCCCTTGCAGACTCTCTTTGCCGCATGCTGAGCGCATACGGCTTTTCGGTCAGGGCGACCGATCGCTTACACGTTGAATTCTACCGCGATGCCTGCCGAGCAGGGCTGATGCTTGCGCTGGCCCCTTTGCCGGACGACCCGATGGGCACGCAGCTGCAAGAGGCAGCCGAGCAAAGAAAGCTACAGATCCTGCACGCAGGCACGGATGCACCGAATGCCTCCTATCCGCACGTGTTTGCCAAGCTAACCGAGGGCGAGCGGGAACATCCCGATCCTTCTCTGCTTCATCGCTTGTTTGTCACGGGGCTTTGCGTCTGCCCCGATGCTTTTCGTGCAGAGCGTTGCCGCGACGACGAGGTGGGAAAGCTGATTGCCACCGCGGTTGGAGCACACAGGGAAAACGGAGACGACATGTTCGAGCTTGCCCAGGCATACCTGCGCGCAAAGCTCCTGCCCTATTCGGACAAGCAGGCCGTGCATTGGCTCTCGCTGGCTGCGGAAAAGCAGCACGTGCTATCCCTTGTCACGCTCGGGCTTTGCTGTCTTGACGGGCAGGGCACCCAAAAGGACGCTGTGCGCGGCTTCAAGCTTTTGGAAAACGCAGCCACCCTTGGCGACAAGCGCGGCCAATACTACGCTGCCGTTTGTCTGATCGAGGGCACGGGCACACAGAAAAATCCCAAACGCGCAGTACAGCTTTTGCAGCAATCGGCCAAGCAAGGACAGGTCAACGCTTCCCTGCGCCTGGGCCTTTGCTACCTTAGTGGCATTGGCATCCCGCAGGATGCCGTGCGCGCGCACCATCACCTGGAGGATGCTGCTGCGCTTGGCAGCATGAGCGCACACTACTATCTCGGCACGCTTTACCGCGACGGCAGAGGTGCTGAGCGGGACGATGATCGCGCCGCGCTGCATTTCAAAACCGCGGCAGAGGCGGGCGATCCCGACGCTTGCTACGCCTACGCGCTCTGCCTTGCCAACGCCATCGGCACGGCAAAAAACCTTACTTTAGCCTTTACTTATCTGCAAACGGCCGCCGAGAGCGGCGTGGCATCCGCGCAATATGCGCTGGGCACCTGCTATGAATTCGGCGACGGAGTCGAGGTGGACCTGCGCGAAGCGGTCAAATGGTACACGCTCTCGGCCGAGAACGGCTGCGCGGACGGGCAAAACAACCTGGCGGGCTGCTACCTTTACGGCAGAGGCTGCCGCCAGGACACCGCTCTTGCCAAGGAATGGCTGCAAAAGGCGGCGGATGCGCAGCACGCGGGTGCTTGTTACCGCCTGGGGCTTTGCTACGAGCAGGGGCTTGGGTGTGAGCAAAATCTGCGCGCGGCAGCGGCTCGCTATGCAGAGGCCGCCAAGCTTGGCGACGCGCATGCAAAATACCGCCTTGGGCTGTTCTATATTGAAGGCAAGGGCGTGTCCCTGAACGCGCAAAAGGGTGCGTCGCTTTGCACGGCCGCCGCTATGGCGGGCTGTGTTCCGGCGCAGTATCAAGTTTATTTGCTTTATAAAAGCGGTTTGGGCGTCAAGAGTGACGCCGAGCAGGCTGTCAAGTGGCTGCACGTGGCCGCACAAAGTCACGATCCCCGCGCTTGCTGCGATCTGGGAGAGGCGTACCTGGACGGCGAGGGCTTGGTGCGTGACCCGCTGCTTGCGATCAAGTGGTTCCGTGCGTCCATCATTTCGGGGCATGCCGAGCCGGACGCCATGTATTGGCTGGGCTGGTGCGCCTTGCACGGCGTGGGCGCCAAGCAGGATCTCGGCGAGGCTGTCAAGTGGCTGCAGGACGGCGCGCAAAACGGCAGCTTCCGCGCGCTCTATTTGCTCGGACTTTGCCTGCAATACGGTGTGGGAATCGAGCAAAACTCCGCGCGCGCCGCGGAATGCTACAAAAAGGCGGCGGATCAAGGGTCTGCTCCCGCCATTCTTGCCTTGGCAGGCTGCTGCGAGCAGGGCTTGGGCACGGCACAAAACAAGCCCCTTGCCTTCTCTCTTTACAAAAAGGCCGCCAAGGCGGGAGAGGCCGACGGCTTTTACCACCTGGGCAGATGCTTGCTTTACGGCATTGGCACGCAAAAAGACCCCGAGAGCGCGATAGCCGCACTCAAGCGTGCCGCGCACGACGGTAATCTCTCATCGCTTTTGCTGCTGGCAGATTGCCACCGCCTTGGGATGGGCACACCGCCCTCCCCGATGCTTTGCCGCTCGCTTTTGGAAAAGGCGGCAGACAGCAAGCCCCGCGAGCCCCTGGGCAAGGCACAGCGCATGGAAACGGTTTCGTTTTACGAAAACCCCGACAAGCTGGCCATCGCCGAGGCGCTGTTCCGCTTGGGTCAGCTGCACGCAACCGGCAACCTTCCGGAGCACGACTTTGTTCTGGTGCTGGAATACTACGGCCGCGCCATGATTGAGGGCAATCGCGATGCTATGGACGAAATGGCTCGCATTTTTGCCTCGGGCAAAAAGATAGAGGACTACTATGCCGCCATCCCCTCGGGCTCCACGCTGCCCGCAAGTGGGGCAAAGCGCATGGAAGCGGTCAACCACATGGGCGACCTTTGGTTCTTCGGGCAGGATCTGCCCAAAAATCTCCCCTTGGCGATCAGCTGCTTCCGCATCGCGGCCAAGGGCGGCAATATTGCGGCCAACTACAGCCTTGGCTGGTGCGAAAAGCACGGCAAGGGCACGCCTAAGGATCTGCCTGCAGCAGTCAAGCACCTCAAGATTGCAGCCGACGCGGGGCATCCGCACGCCTGCTTCAGCCTTGGCGAATGCTATGAAAGCGGCGAGGGAGTTCCCCTGCGCGATCTGCACCGGGCGCTCTCGCTTTATAAAAAAGCCGCAGCCAAGGGCCACGCAGGAGCGGCCAAAAAGCTGCGGGAGTTGGAGAAATAAAAGCGGGATACTGCATTCAACACCTTCGAAAAGCCCCCATCTACGAACGATTGGCGCTATTCATCTTGCCCGTAGGGGCGACCTGCGGTCGCCCGCGGGCGTTCAAAGACGCCCTACAGATATCCGAATAAAAATCGGCAGAGGATTGTTTTCTCTGTCGATCCGTGTTATAATGGAACAGGTGATAGGAATGGATAAAGAACAACAGTTGCCGAAAAGAAAAGATATACGGCTCAAAGATTATGACTATAGTTCCCCCGGGGCATATTTTGTAACCATCTGTACGAAAAACAGAAAGCATTACTTTTGGAACGACTCGATTGACCCGCAAGTATTTCATTGGCGTTCCGTAGGGGCGAACTGTGTTCGCCCGCAAAATCTGCCATTGTCAAATATAGGCAAGATAGTCTTTGACGAATTGGAAAGATGGAATCAAACATATCCTGCGGTATCACTATATTCCTATGTGATTATGCCTAATCACCTACATATAATGGTTGTTATTTCTGCCGATGAATACGGGCGACCACAGGTCGCCCCTACGGTGGAACGGATGGTAAAACAATTCAAAGGTGCGGCTACAAAAAAGATTGGTACTTCTATTTGGCAAAAGTCCTATATTGAACACGTGATTCGAAACAAAAAGGATTACGAAACCCATTCGAATTATATTTACGAAAATCCGCTACAATGGTGTTACGACGAATTATGTGCAGAAGAATAAGGTATGGCTTTTCCTGATGAATGATAGTCAAGAATTGGTAGGTGAAGATATTGAAAAATTATTATCATGGTTCCTGCACATCCGGTATTACACAACTTGAAGCACGTTCACAGCTTCATAACACCCAAGAGCGAGTCGTGTATTTAACAGACAGTATTCCTTATGCACTTTTTTATATATGGGATACGGAACATAACGCTTGCAGCACAAAACATGTAACCGGGTGGACTAAAAATGATATTGCATATTATGAGGAACAGTTTCCGGATCAGTTAAAGACCTTTTATCAAGGAGTTTCAGGTTATCTATATCGAATTTCAGACAGCACGGATATTAAAGCTGTGGCGGATAGAACGAATATGTTTTATTGTGCATCGGAAACTAAAGTGGCTGAAGAGATATTTATTCCGGATGTATACGAAGCATTGTTGAAATACGAAGCAGAGGGATTTTTTGTTGTTCTCAGGTATAACGATCAATCCGCAAAGAGACAAAATGAGTTGGTTGATCTTATAGCACAATCAATTATTCGTGACAACTTTTACGCAAAAGATGAGCAGAAGCGAACATTTATGAAAAAACATTTTTTCAAAAGCTGGGAAAAAGCTGAATTGCTAAAATAGACTGTTATGCAAATTCAATTTTTTGAAGCAAAGATATCTCCCGACAAACCTAATCTGTCGGGAGTAATTACTTGCCGAGAGGCCACAAGTCCCGCGCGGGCGAACGAATTTCGGCTTCGCCGAAATAATTCGCCCCTACGAGATTATTGAATGATTTTACCCATTCGTAGGGGAGACCTGCGGTCTCCCGCGGGCGAACGAATTTCGGCTTCGCCGAAATAATTCGCCCCTACAGGGTTAATGAAGAATTCTGCTCATTCGTTCGCCCCCTACGAGATAAAACGGAGCTGCCCCAAGGGGCAGCTCCGTCATTTTTCATTTTTATCTGACGTCAAATGCAAACAGTCTGAACTGCTCGCAGCCGTGGGTGGTCAGCGGCACGAATCTCACGGTTTTGACGCGCCAATCGACGCGGTGCGTGACAAATCTCTGGTGATTTTCGTCCACGCACAGCTCGAGTCTCTCGCCCCCCTCGCTCTCGCCCTCGATGCGGTATGCGTCGATCAACGTATGCGGCACCTTATACTTGGTCTGCGCCAGCGGATAATTGCAGGGCATGTTGTCGTACGGGCGGTCAAGATTGCTGTCAAACACCAATCTGATCTCATGCACCTGCTCGTCCTGCGCAAATGTATAGGTGACGCTATCCCCTGCCCCGCCAATCCATACGTTTTGCTCCAGGCGGTCGTGTCCGTTACGCACCACCTCGTGGCTGCACGCGGCGCGCTTTGTCAGCGCGGGCATTTCTCTTGTATGCCAAGGCAGATAGCAGTCGTCATCCATCAGGGCTTGCTGCAGGCGCGGGATATCCACGTCCGCGACGTGACACCCATCCTGTACCGCCTGTGCGACAGCCGTACCCAAGGCCTGCCCCAGCACCGCGCAGGTCGCCATGACGCGCGTGGAAGAAAGTGCTGCGTGGGAAACGCTGATATTGCGCCCCGCGAACACCAAATTTTCAATATTTTTGGAGATCATGCAACGCAGCGGCAGCCCCCAGGGAGAGGGTGCGGGATGGTGAATGGTAGGATGCCCCTCCGTATAGTAAAAGCCCGCGGGAAAATGGTCGTCCATGGTCCAGCCCGCGTATGCCACCAGGTCGTCAAAGCGTCCCTCGGCCTCCACATCGTTCTGCGTGACCACGTACTTTCCTATATATCTACGACTCTCGCGTTTGCCCGGTAAAAAGCCGATCCATTCCAGCTCCCAGTTTTCCACGCCGTGGTCGCCGTGGTTCTTCATGTGATCCCACGCGCCGTAGCAGATCTTTAAGAGCTCGTCGCGGCAGCGGTCAGTATCGTGGATGCAATCCCACTCGCCGCCTACCTCAATCCACCAGAAGTTGCTCTCTTTATTGTGCGATTTGTGCGGCAGATCGGCGTCGGTCGGATAACTGTATGCCCATGCGGGCGGGGTGAACTTGACGGGATGGTCGGTCTCGCGGATCTGAAACAGGCAGCTCATGCCCATGGTTTTCTGATCGGCAACGTCGGGCGGAATGCGCTCGTCGTACTGACTTTTTGCCTCGCGGCCGTACGTGTGCTCCGCGCCGCTCAAGGGCGCGAGGATCGAGTCGCCCGAGCAATCGGCAAAATACGTTGCCTTGATCTCGTGGAAGGTCTCGGCGCACGACTGCCACGCCTTGATGCTCACGATCTTGTCCCCGTCCATGGTCGCGTCCAGGCAGGAGGTGTTCAAGAGCAGCGTCAGATTCTCCTCGGCCATGGCTTTTTCATACAAAACACTATCCCAGATCGGGAACTTGAGCCCCGGATTCTGATAATAATTCTCCAGCATCAGCTCCTCGACAATGCCGCTCTCGCGGTTGCCGTCACCGTTTGCGCCACACACCCACATGCGGATCTCGCTGGACGCGTTGCCGCCAAGCACGGGTCTGTCCTGCACCAGGATGACCTTGATGCCGTGTCTTGCCGCCGCGATGGCACAGCAAAGCCCCGAAAGGCCGCCGCCCACCACGCAAAGATCGGTTTGGTAGCTCAGATGCTTCATAAAATCAACTCTCCTTGATCAGATTTTTTGCCCAGAAGCCCGACTTGACAAAGAAGAAGCCGAGCACGCACTTGATCAGCTCCAGCGAGAGCACGATGCCGTACATGGGCACCAGCGGCAGGCTTGTCAAGTGCCCCAGAACAAAGGCCACGGGCACGCAGATCAGCCACATAAAGCCGCTGTCAAAAACAAAGACGAACAGCGACCGTCCGCCCGAGCGCAGCGTAAAATAAGTACAATGCGCGAAAGCGTTACACGGCAATATCACCCCCGCGATGCGGATCATGCTCACTGCAAGCTCACGCGACTCCTCCGACACCTCGGAGAACATTTGCGGGAACAGGGGCGCTGTGAGCGCCATGATGCCGCCGATGACCGCGCAGGCGGCGGTGGACGTAAAGATCAGGCGGGAATCGGCAATTTTTGCCTCCTCGATCTTGCCCGCGCCCAGCTTTTGGCCAACGATGATGGCCACCGCGTTGCCAAGCGCCATCATGGCAATACCGAACATATTGCTCATGGTGCTGGTGATGCCGTAAGCACCCACCGCCACCGTGCCGCGCACCGAATAGCATTGCGCCAGCACGGCCATACCCGCAGACCACATGACCTCGTTGAAAAACAGCGGCAGTCCCTTGACCATGATCTTGCCGATCAGCGCGCGCGGCACAAGCAGCGTGCGGTAAAGGCCCTTGGCAAAGGGGTTTTTCTGTTTATTTCCGTGCGTATAAACAGCCAAAATCAAAAATTCCACGAATCTTGCAAGCGTGGTAGCAAGTGCTGCACCCTGCACACCCATTTCGGGGAATCCGAAATTGCCGAAAATGAGCAGATAGTTGCCGACCAGATTGACGATCAGCGCAACACAGCCCGCAACCATGGGAGGCACTGTCTTGCCCGTCTCTCGCAGGGTGGATGCGTACACCATGCTCAGTGCGTGCGGAACCATACAGATCATGATAATATGTAGATACTGCAAGCCGAATTCCATGGTCAAGGCAAGGTCGCCCGCATCGCCCGTATCATGCAGGTACATGGAGATCAGCTGCTCTCCCCCAAAGAGGAAAACCAGCGCGCCGACCAGCACCACGCCGCCTGCTGCATACAGTTTGAAGCGGAAGGCGTTTCGCACGCCCTCGTCGTCGCGGTTTCCGTGAAATTGCGAGGAAAAAATGCCCGCGCCCGCGATCGCGCCAAATACGCAGATCACGTATACAAGCACCAGCTGATTGACAATGACCACCGCATTGTACTGCTCGGTGCCCGTGTGGCCGATCATAATATTATCAAGAAGTGAGACAAACTCGGTAATGCCGTTTTGCAGCATAATGGGAAGTGCGACCGTGATCAGCGTTTTGTAAAACGCGCGGTCGCCGATCAATCTGTTTGGTTTGATAAGTGCCATGGGGTCCTCCGGAAGATAATTCGCTACTTTATATTTTATCACGGTTTTTTGTTTAAGTCAATGGAAAATGAGCATTCCGCATTATTCTTGACAATCCCGCACGTATATGCTATAATGTAAGGTGGTAAACTACGAGAATGAGGTATTATTATGAAAGTTGGTTTTATTTCTCTCGGCTGCTGCAAAAATCAGCTGGATACCGAGGTCATGCTGCATCACGTGGCAGAGGCCGGATATGAAATTACCCCCGAGGATATTGAGGCGGACGTCATCATCGTCAACACCTGCGCCTTTATCGAAAGCGCGAAAAAAGAGGCGATTGACAACATTTTGGACGTTGCCTGGCTCAAGGAGCATCGCGATCTCAAGGCGATCATTGTCACGGGCTGCCTTGCCGAGCGTTACGGTGAGCAGATCATCGAGGAGATGCCTGAGGTGGACGCAGTTCTTGGCGTTGGCTCGATCCACAATATTGTGGACGCGATCAAGGCTGTCACCGCAAAAATTCCGCAGAAATATTTTTCCAAGGAGGACAAGAACACGGTGGCTCTTGGCGGCGACCGCGTGCTGACCACGCCCGAATACGCCACTTACCTCAAGATCGGTGAGGGCTGCGACAACCGCTGCGCATACTGTGCCATCCCCGGCATTCGCGGCAAGTTCCGCTCCAGGCCCATTGAGGAGCTGGTGGAAGAAGCCGTGCAGCTGGAGGCGCTGGGTGCGCGCGAGATTTCGATCATTGCGCAGGACATCACCCGCTACGGCCTTGACCTTTACGGCGAATATGCCTTAGACAAGCTGCTGCGCGCCATTACCGACGCCACAAAATCGGTGCGTCTGCGCCTGCTTTACTGCTACCCCGACAAGATCACCGATGCGCTGGTTGCCGAGATTCGCGACAACGACCGCATTATCAAGTACATCGACATGCCCATTCAGCACATCAGCGACCACATGCTGAAGGCCATGAACCGCCACGGCGACAGCACCATGATCAAGAATGCGATCCACAGATTGCGCGCTATCCCCGGCATGACGCTGCGTACCACCTTTATCGTAGGCTTCCCCGGCGAGACCGAGCAGGACTTTATCGAGCTTTGCGAATTCGTCAAACAGGCAAGATTTGACCGCCTGGGCGTCTTTACCTACTCCCGCGAGGAGGACACCCCTGCATATGATTTCCCGGATCAGATCGACG
>CAZCRV010000010.1:0-22155 GCA_964501175.1 uncultured Clostridium sp. | reverse complement strand
CTACGGCGAAGCATCTCTGCTCTTGGGCGGGCTGTTGTCCTCGCAACGACGGCAGCGGCGGAAAGGTGAAATCCACCAGAATTTCCCGTGCGGGTGCTTACCTAAAACCTTTGTTGGTCCAAGTTGCCAACGCGCTCATTAAATCCAATAAAAACCCGGAATTTAAGGAACGTTACCGCAGAATCAAGGCTCGGCGCGGTCATAAAAAAGCGATTATTGCCGTTTGCCGTATGATCTTGGTTGCCGTGTGGAATATTCTTTCCAAGCTTGAACCGTACACTCCTTGCGTTGTTACGGATACTCCCGCGCCTTTTTCCAAGGAGCTTTCCTTGTCCCAAGCCTTGAATTTTCTTAAACTTCGAGGCTATGTCATTAAAGATGACTTGCCTACGGTAACATGTACTTAACTCTTTGATGATATCTTTTTTTCGACTGCCTTATGACAGTCTTGTTGTTGTGCCCTTTTTTAGACGCGGCAAAGCATACGTGTTAGATATTTGTTTCAAACTTTCCTCCGTATGTATTCATGATACAACCATACACAATAATTATAACACAGATAAGTGCAATTGTCAATACGAAAGAGGGCATGAAAAAGAAGGACAGGAGAAACAGGAGAAACAGGAGAAAACCTGTCCTTCAAGTGGTTGTTTAGCCGATTTGGACCGTAATGGATGCGATATAAAATTCGCAGGGCTCAATCTGGTAGAAGCGGAAGGTGTCCGTTCCCGAGGGGGGTGTATCGGTAAAGGTGATATCGTATACGCCGGGAAGACCGTCAACGGGGGTGATTTTGTAGTTGCATTCCGCGCTGTTTTGTCCGCCGCCCGTCATGTTGAGCAGTACAAATGCACCGCGCGCGTTGTCGTCCAGATTGCCCTTGCAGTCAAAGACGCGCATGGTGATGACGTGCTTCTTGCCTCCCTGCAGAGGATTGGCAAGAGCTACACCGTCAAAGTTTTCGTTGAAATAATAAGCATACTCGCCAAATCCTGCCCTTGCCAGCGTTTCCTTGGTATAGGTGTTGAGGCAAGAGGCGTCCACATAGGTGTTTTTGGTGGTCTCAAAGAAGATGCCCTTTGCAAAATCATAGGTAAAGCCTGCTTTAAGCTGATCCGCTGTGGGTGTGGCCATGCTCTCGGGGATTATGGTCTTGTTCGGATTCATGCCCGGCATTTGCGTGATGGTGAAGTTGCCGACGTAGATCTCTGCATACTTTGCGGGGCTTGAATTGATAAAGAACTTAAGCTGATATTCCTCGGTGTTGCCCACCTGCCAGTCCATTTCAAAGTGGTACATGCCCTCGCCTGCAAAAATGCCTTCCTTAAGCACGCGGTTGCCGGGGGTGCTGTCCATTGCCAAGAGATACATGGTCGTGCCTGCCGAAGCGGGGGAGGCAATATAGGCGTCAATGCTGATATGATAGGTCGTACCCGAAACAAAGTAGCTCTTTTTGGTAATACCGGTAAATTCACCCACGTCACCGTCGAGCAGCAGCACCGTGTCGCCAAAGCGATCGGGAGCGCCGAGAATGGCATCCTTGGCTGCACTGTTGGAAATATCCTGCACCTTGACGGCGCTGCCACCCTGGATGGTCACGGAATCATTCCAGATAAAGGTGTGTCCTGCCTCCAGTTGGCTAAAGGAGGGATTTGCATTGGCAAATGCTGCCACGGTCAGCTCGCCAAGATATACCGTGCCGCTGCCTGCGTATTCAACGTAGGCGGTTTTGCCCGCACCGGTTGCCGTGTACATGACGGATACCGTGGTCAGCTCGCCTGTCTTGGAGAACAGATCGTCTGTCAGAACCACGTCACCGATGACCAGGCTTGCCTTGACGGGGGATTCGGTGTAGTAGGTCAGCTTGAGCATGTAGCTGCTGCCCTTGTCGTACAGACAGGAAAGTGCGGATGCGCTCCAGCCGTCGAGGTAAAGCTTCTCGCCGGGGGCAGCACTCAGCGCAAGCACGCTTTCGCCAACGTTTTCCCGATCAAGCAGATCCGAGAGAGGCTGATCCAGCTCAGCAAGCGGCTTGATGGCAGCACTGTCTCCGGTCATGGGCATGGTGAACAGCGTCCAATCGTAGGTCACGCCAAGATCAAGATCGCCCTTGGTGGGTGCGATGCTTTGCGGGTCTGTCTGCAACGCTGCGTTTTTGATGGTAAAGAGATTCTCCGTAGCAACGGAGTCCGAAACAGTGAACTCGGCACTCGTCTTGGTAAATGCGCGGCCACCGTTGAAGGTGCAGCCCCAGAAGCCGATATCCACGATGTGCTCACCGATCTTCTTCATGCGCTTTGCTGTATTGCGGTTGTAGGCGTCGATCTGTACGTCACCGCCATTGAAGGTACAGTTCACAAAGTCCACGTTGCCGGGCATAGGACCTTCCACCGAGCCTTCCACCATCATCCAGGTGACCAGCATGTCAAATACCGTGTTTTCCACGTACAGGTTGCGCAAGAAGCGGAACGTGCCCTGGAAATGGCAGTTGGTAATGGTGGAGCCGGGCGCACCGGTGTCGCGATTGGCCACCACGCAGCCCTCGGTGACCTGGTCAATGGTCTGACCGTAGTATAGGTGGATGGTGCGTGAGCCGTCCGCATTGCTGATAACCGAGCGGACGCGTGCGCAGCCCTTGTAGGTGCCGTCCGAGAGATTGTAAATATCCACCGTGTCGCCGGGCTTGCACACGAATGCAGCGGCGGGAACCTCCAGGTTTTTGACGGTAAAGGAGGAATTGCTGTCAACGCCGACTACGTTGCCAAGCGTTGCCGCAATGTTGAATACATCGTCAAACAGCACGTCTGCCTCGCAATTGTTCCAATGCAGACCCGCCGTGTTATCTTTACAATGGTAGCCGTCTCTCCATGCCACCATTTTGATCTGACGGTCGTTGCTTTCTGCGGGAACAAGGTCAACGTTTTCAAAGAAAATGTCTGCGTTGTTGCCCTTGATGGCCCAAACAAAGCTTGCCGCTGCATGAACACCCACGTTTTCAAACAAGAGGGGCTGATCCGAGCCTGCAACGTAGAAAACCTCACCCCATGCGTGACCGACACCGGGGTTGGGAACGAATACCACGTCGCCGACCTTATAATGGTGCGCCGAGCTATAGGTGACCTGAATTTCCTTATCACCGGTCTTGACGCATTTTCCCATGAACATGTGCGGACGCT
Source organism: uncultured Clostridium sp. (assembly GCA_964501175.1). GTDB lineage: Bacteria > Bacillota > Clostridia > Oscillospirales > CAG-272 > SVQP01. The sequence continues at coordinate 18,979 of CAZCRV010000010.1, read as the reverse complement.
GCTGCGTGCCCTCGTTGTACAGGATCGAAAATCCGTTGACGCCTGTGAAGTCGTAATTGTCTGTGTTGGGGTTTTGGTCCACGCTGTAGGTAACGGTGTCATTGGTGGTTGCGGTGACCGTTCCCACAAGATATACGGGTACGGCATAATCAAAGTGCAGGCCGGTGAACTTGACGTTGCCGCAGCCGGTCATGTTGATATACTGCATCTCGGGGGAGACCAGAATGGTCGAGCCGTTGCCGTCGATGGTCATATCATATGCGTTGCTCAGCGCAAAGGGCGTGCTTCTGCCACCGGGGGCGGAGGCCACGTAATAGGTCTTGCTTTGCTCAAATCTGAGCGTTGCGTGCTGCTCGGCAGCTGCGCAAACGGCTTCAAAAATGGCAGCACCGTCGTCGGTCACGCCGTCACCCACGGCACCGAAGTCCTTGACGTAAAGAACGGTATCTGTGGTAGCGCCAATGTTCTTTTTCATGCTTTCCAAAGCCTCCTTTTTTGCCTCGAGTGCATCCTTGGGCTCCTCGGGAGGAGTTTCGGGTCCTGTTTGCTCAGGGGGAGTTGTGGTTTGCTCCGCGGAGCTTTCGGAAGGTTCGGACGGAGTTTCGGGAGTACAAGCGGCAAAGCTGAGCAGCATACAGCCGCAAAGGATGAATGCCGCAATTTTCAAAAGTCGCATAAAAACCTCCTGTAATATGGAATATAATTCATTATAGCATACTAATTTTGCAATTGCAAGATACAAAAGAGAAGTATGGAAACTTCTTTCTTTCATGATTTAACAAAAGCCTGACAAAACTAAAATGAAAAGCAAACCTTTTGCGCGTATACTGTGATAAAAGTGTGGGAAGTGTATCACGAATAGTGACAATTGTAACATTACGTGCATGGAATTGTGAACAAACTTGGCTTTGCCTTGACAAAAGCGCCCTGTATTCGTATAATGTATGTAATCATTTACAAGGATTTATTCCGACATAATCCCGAAACGAGGTATGATAAAATGAAGAAGAATACAACCCCTGCTGCAAGCACCTATTGTCCGCAGATCTGGGATGCATCCGATTTGTACGCTGCCATGCGCGAGCATGGCGACAAGACCGCGCTACGCTACATTGAGGGCGGTAAGGTCAAGGATATGTCTTACAAGGCATTTTGTGACAATATCCTGGATATGGCCGCAGGCCTTGACGCGCTTGGCCTTAAGGGAAAGAGAATTGCGCTGATCGGTGAGACAAGTCCCATGTGGCTGACTGCTTACGTGGCGGTGCTTGCGCTGGACAGCGTGATCATTCCCATGGATAAGGAGGTCGCACAGGATCAGATCGAGCAGTTTATCGCATCAGTGGATGCCGAGGCGGTGATCTATGGTGAATCCTTCAACGGAAAATTTGACAGCGCGATGGAAACTCACCCCTCACTCAAGCATTATATTCCCATGGTACCCGAGAGAGGCGACCACGATCAGGTGACCTCTTACGAAAAGGTGCTGCGCATGGGTGCTGCAAGCGTGCGCTCGGGCTGGAATATGCCCAGAATTGCGGATCGCGCAAAGCTGGCCGAGATGCTGTTTACCTCGGGCACGACAGGCTCGTCCAAGTGCGTTATGCTCAGCCAGCAGAACATTTATGCAACCGTGAACGCTGCGATGCAGTATATCAATCTGACACCGGACGACGTTTCCTTGAGCGTACTGCCCGTGCACCATACCTATGAGCTGATGTGCCTGCAGGCAGAAATGCTTTTGGGTATGACCATCTGCATCAACGATAAGCTTCGTCACGTGGTCAAAAACATGGACCGTTTTCAGCCTACGTTTATGACGCTTGTGCCGCTGTTCCTGGATACCATGGAAAAGAAGGTGTGGGCAGAGGCAGAGAAGAAGGGAAAGGCCAAGACGCTGCGTGCTGCTATGAAAACCTCGGATGCGCTGCGTAAAACAGGCGTGGATGCGCGCAGAAAGCTGTTTGCGGATGTGCACAAGGCGTTTGGAGGCAAATTGCGCGTCATCATCTGCGGCGGTGCAAAGCTCAATCCCGCGCTGATCAAGACCTTTGACAGCTTTGGCATTACGGTCTACGAGGGTTGCGGCATTACCGAATGCTCGCCCTTGACCACGCTCAATCCTTTCTTTGCGCCCCAGCCCGGCTCGATTGGAAAGCCTGTTTCCTGCTGCAACTTGCGCCTGGATACCGCGGGCTACGGCCGAAACGACAAGGGATATCGCGAAGGTGAGATCCAGGTCAAGGGGGCCAACGTTATGCTGGGGTACTATGAAAACCCCGAGGCCAATGCAGCGGTATTTACCGACGACGGCTGGTTCCGTACGGGTGACGTGGGATACCGCGATGATAAGGGCTACTATTATATCACGGGCAGATGCAAGTCTGTCATCGTGCTGGATAACGGCAAGAACGTATTCCCCGAGGAGATCGAAGAGTACCTCGGCGCTCTGGATACCATTGCAGAGTGCGTTGTGGTCGGCAGAAAGCCGGACGAGAACAGTCCCACCGCGCTGGTAGCGGTCATCTATCCCAACTATGACAAGTTTGAAAAGGATAACTCGGATGACAACATCAAGGCGACCATCCTTGCGTCCATCCGTGCCATCAACCGTGAGCTTCCAAGCTTCAAGCAGATCCAGCGTATTGAGCTGCGTAAGACCGAGTTTGAAAAAACCACCTCTAAGAAGATCAAGAGACATCTGGTTAAATAAATGCAGAATGATGGTAGAAAAGCCGCCTTTCGGCGGCTTTTCGTATATTCATTTTTTTATTTTGCATTGAAAAAAGGCTGCGTAGCAGCCTTTTTTCATCAGTCTCTCTTCTTGATGCAAACAACACCCAGAGCGATCATAGCAACAACTGCACCAACGCTTACGATGCCGCCGCAGCCCTTTTCCTTTTCGGTTCTGGGAGGTCTGGATTCTGCCTCGGTGGTAGCAGCCTCGGTCTGCTTTTCGGTCTGGGGCTCGGTCTCGGCCTGGGTGGTGGGCGCCTCGGTCTCTTCCTCGTCAAAGTCGCACCATGTAATTGCCTCGTCCTCGGTCTTGAACATTGCAAGCTCGGTCAGGTAGAAAATATCACCCTCGTCCGAGTTCAGGGGGTCAACTCTGATCATATTGATCGCGCCTTCCCACAAGCCTTCAAGGTTGTAGATGAAGTATACGTATCCGTCGCCCTCGCCGCAGTATTCGCTGGTTGCAGCGCATTCCTGCGTTGCACCGAGAACAGAGCCTGCGCAATAGAAGATCTCAAAGTCATCGTAGAAAATGTCTTCGGGAACCATAAACTTCAGAACGAGGTAGCATGCATCCTCGCCGTTCATGGGAGTCAGGTCGTACTTCTTGCAGTAGGACTTGTAGTCAAAGGAAAAGTTGGGGTCCGTGGGATCCTTGACGTCAATTTTGACGCCGTTCCATTCGTCCTTCTTGGAAAGGCCGCTGTTCTTAGCCAGGCCGTTCATTCCAACGATGCAGTTGGGTCTGGTTGCCAGATCGGCATTGAATACGACTCTGTCAGCAGTGCGCTCAACGGTCGCAGCCTCTTCGGTGGTAGCTTCTTCTGCAGTGGTCTCTTCCTCTGCGTATGCGCAAAGAGACAGGCAAGCTGCCAGCATCAGCGCACACATCAAAACAGCCAACAATTTCTTCATGATATTTCTCCTTTTGTTTTTGGATTGAATGAGTTAATTATTAACGATAAAAAACCGATTGTCAATCCTTTTGTCATAAAGTTTATTTGGATTCGTTCTTGCAGGAGCAGGGCTTTGTGAAAAAGCCTGTCAGATCCATTTCCCATACATCCTGTGCATTTTTGCGAAAACCGATGGCCTTGATCATGCCCTCGTCCTGCACCTTTCCCATAAAGTAGGCCAGGTGCACGTCGCAAAGGTCAATGAAATTGAGTGCGGCACGGCCTGCGGTAAACATGGCTTGGTAAGCATCCACGTCGGGCAGCGAGATCAGCGTGTGCACCTCGCCGTGATCGGCATAAATGTTGAATTGGCAAACACCCGAAAAAATACCCTCGTCCCAAACGCTGTAGCAAAAGTCCTCGGGCAGAAACTCTACACCGCATTTTTGACAGTATGCCTCTTGCGTCTGCTTGTCCTGAATCGGTATAACCTTAAACATGATCACTCTCTCCTTTCAGATACGCGATCTGATTGCTTGTCAGTTTTGTATATTTGCCCTCGGGAAGGTCGCCGAGCTCCACCTCGCCGATCGCCACGCGTACCAGCTGCTTGACGCGCAAGCTCTGCATCTCGCAGATGCGGCGGATCTGACGGTTGCGACCCTCGTAAAGCGTCATTTCCAGCAGCGTTTCGTGCTCGCCCTCGGCCAGCTTGCGCACGCGAATTGGCTGCGTGATGTAGCCGTCCAGGTCGGCGGGGGAGCCAAGACCGGTCATTTGCGCGGTGGTGGGGTGGCCTGCCACCAGCACGTGGTAGATCTTGGGAATGTCATGGCGCGGATGGGTCAGGCGGTTGGCAAGCTCGCCGTCGTTGGTCATCAGCAATAGTCCGGAAGAATCCATGTCCAATCTGCCAACGGGGTAGATGCGCGTGCCCACGCTCCCCGTCAGCGTTGCCACGGTGGGGCGCCCCTTTTCATCCGACATGGTGGTCACAAAGCCGCGAGGCTTGTTGAGCATGACGTATACCTTGCCGGTCTGCTTGGGCGGTGTGATTTTTTTGCCGCCGAATTCCACCACGTCTAAGCCCGGCGAGATCTTTTGGCCAAGCTCTGCCACGCATCCGTTAACCTTGACGCGACCTTTTTTGATTTCTTCCTCTGCCGCGCGGCGCGAAAGCACGCCACAATCGGTAAAGTATTTTGCAAGTCTTACTTGTTCGCTCATAAAAGTTCCTTCAATTTATTCAATAGTGCGCGCAACCAATCAAGGGGTGTGCGCTTGGCGGTCGGTTTCTCTACGCCGTAAGTTGCAAAAAGCGGTGCGCGGGCGATTTCTTCGCCATCCATCGTCCAGACTGCGTCTGCGACGTGCGTGCCTTGTGCAATGGGTGCGTAGACAAAATGCGTGCTTTCGATGCGGCATCGGATCTCGCCGCGCTCTCTCGGAAGGGTCACCGATAGCTCGGAATTTGTCTGCAAATACAGCTGCAACTGCGTGCCTCCCACCACAGGCAGGGAAGTCACGTACGCATTGGCGTCCGCAAGGCTGACGCGCTCGTATGCCGCAAAGCCGCTGTCCAAAAGAGAGGTATGCGTGCGCCAGTCGTCCGGGCAATCCAGCGTCACGCAGACAAGGCGCACTCCGTCGCGCTCGGCCGCGCTGACAAGGCACCTGCCGCTCTTTTTGGTAAAGCCGGTTTTGACACCAATGCATCCTTCGTACGACGCGAGCAGCTTATTGTGATTGCGCAAAACGCGCGCCCCCTCTTGCTCGCGCAGGGGGATGACCTTTTTTTGTGTGGAAACGATGCGCAAAAAATCCTCGTTCTCCAAGGCGTAAGCCGTAATACAGGCAAGATCGTAGGCCGTGGTGTAGTGCCCCTGGGCATCCAGCCCGTGCGGGTTGGCAAAGCGGGTATTGACAAGTCCCAGCGCCTGCGCCTTTTGGTTCATCAAGGCGGCAAAGCCCTCAATGCTGCCCGCCACCTCGTAAGCAAGCGCAGCGGCTGCATCGTTGGCAGAGGAGAGCATGAGCGCATAAAGCAGCTGCTCGACGGTCAGCCTTTCCTCGGGGTATAAGTATACCGAAGAGCCCTCGGTGCCCACGGCGCGCGCGTCCACGCAGACCGTGGCCTGCAGATCGCAGGTCTCCAGCACCACAAGCGCGGTCATGATCTTGGTGGTGGACGCCATTGGCATGCGCGTGTGCGCGTTCTGCTCGTAAAGCACGCGGCCACTCTCCGCCTCCACCAGCACGGCACTGCCCGCATAAACGGGTGCGGTCGGTGTGACGCGGGTGGAAAGCGCACTTGCGGGCAGGCATAGTATGCCTATACACAAAGCGCAGCAAAGCAGCGCGCAAATGGCACGGTGAATCGGTTTTTTTTGCATAGTACCCCCATAGCAAAGCCGTATTTGTTATAATATACGGCCGGAAGTGTGGGAGTATGTCTTATTCCTGCTCGTTTTCGGTTTCGGGAGCAACTGTGGGCAGAGGCTCACCGTCCTGCTTCATTTCACCAAACTTATCAAAAATGGCCTTGAGACGGTACACGATATCGGGGGTGCGCTCGAGTAGATCAGCCACCTGCTCAATGGTATCCTTGGGCGCCTTCTGGCCTACGTTGATCATTTCTACACGGCCCTCGTGAGAAATAACCAAAAAGCCTACGGGCTGTACCGAAAGGCCGGTGCCGCCGCCACCGCCAAAGTTCTTTGCGGTGCTGGATTCCTTCTTGCCGTCAAAATCCACGCCACCCGAGGCAAAGCCCATGGTGATCTTGGATACGGGAATGATGGTCACGCCGTTGGAGGTCTCCATGGGCGTACCGATCACGGTGTTGGCATCGATGATCGAGCGGATGTTTTCAAGCGATTCCTTGATGATCTCTTGGATCTTGTTGTTTTCAGAAGACATACTGAGTGTTCCTTTCATATATGTAAATTCATTGTTTTGGCGTTTTCGGCTGCGCGGGATTTGCCTTGATGAGCAACGAATCCTTGTGGCGCAGAATGATGGGGATCAGCGAGAATAGCGTGTGCAGCGTGCGCGCGACGCCGAACGAGATGACCAGCGAGAAATCCGTTTTGGTTTTCTCTCCCGTATAATCGGGTATGATCTTGACGTCGGATTTGCCCACGCGCAGCTTGGCGTGCGCATCCAGCACGGCAAACAGATTGGAAACTGCTGCCCAAAGACCGCCGCAGATCAGCGCGGTTTGCGCTGCATCCTGTCCAACCACGAATACGTGCAGACGGCAGACGTGAATGTGCAACCCCTTGCGTGTGCCATCAAAGAAGGCGTCGATGATCTCGGAGATCATCTGCAACAGGATCTCGATATTCAGCTTATCCTCTGGCTGCTTGGGCTTTTGCGCGGCAGCCTTGGCTGGAGCTTTCTTTTTTTGCGCATTTTTCTCGGCACGTTTTTGCATCAGCGCGCGGTAAAGCGCGTTCTGACGGACCATTTCGAGGTAATCCTCGGGTCGGCGGGCATATTTGGCTGCGGCACGCATGGCCTTTTTCTTGGTGTAGGTGCGCAATTTACGCAGCTTTTTGGGCGGACGGGGAAGAGAGGCAACGCGTATCCCTCCCACGTACAGCTTAAAATGCAGCGTATCACTGTAAACGATCTTGATTTTGACGCGTAGCGTCAGCAGCATCAGCACAAGCACGGCGGCAAGAGCTGCGATGACGCCAAGTATGATCAATAAAACCTTGAGAGCGGGCGGCATGGCGACCTCCTTTCCTTGAAAAATCGGAAATTTGCCAGCGGCAAATTTCTACCTTAACGTTCCGCATTCAGCGGAGCATTTCACTCGCGCGGTGCGCGAATTTCACTTTTGCGAAGCAAAAATTTCACATTTTGCCCATGGCAAAATATTTCATTGCGATGCATTCAACATTTGCGTTGAGTGCATTGCTCAGACCTCGGCGCGGGCGTCGTCCTCTGCCACCTCGGTGTATTCACCCTCGGGCAGAGCCTCTTCTGCGGCTTGGGCTTCTTCGGTCTCGGCAGCCTCGGCATTGGCGTCTGCCTGCGCGGCTGCAATGCTCAGCGCCTCGGTCTCGGGCAGCTCGGAGAGCGAATTCAGACCAAACACGCGCAAGAATTTGTCGGTAGTGACGTACAGCATGGGGCGACCGGGTGCGTCCAGTCTGCCGCAAGCCTCGATCAGATTCTTATCCAAGAGAGAGCCCACGGCATAAGAGGAATCCACGCCGCGCACCGCGTCCACGTAAGCACGGGTCACGGGCTGATTGTAGGCTACGATGGCAAGCACCTCCAAGGAGGATGCGGAAAGGTTGCCGCCTCTCTTGATGCCAAGCGCCTCGCGGATATAAGGCATGTATTGCTCCTTGGTGGTCAGCTGGCAGGTCTCGGGCAGGCAGAGCATCAGAATGCCTCTGCCGCTCTTTTCATATTCGGTTGCCATGTGCTCGCAAAACAGCTTGACGTCGGAAGGGGAAAGCCCCAGCACCTCGGCAAGCTTGTCGTATTTGACGGGATAGCCTGCGGCAAACAAAATCGCCTCAATGGCTTCACCGATATCGGTTATGGTAGGCATTTGTTGTTCGTTCATGCTGTGGGTACCTCACTGTCTTGTTTTTGGGGTTGGCGTTGATCTTGGGGAACGGGATTGATGCGCAGCTTTGCGTTTGAGCGGTAGAGCGAGTGCTCGTCGGCGTCCTCGTCGTCCAAGAGGATGTCGCGCACCTTGAGAAGCTCCAGAACACCCAAGAATATGGCGATCATATCGGCATGCGAGACCGAGTCGGAAAGCAGCTCCTCCATGGGCGTCCATTCCTTTTTCTGCATGCGGTGCAGAATGCCCACGATTTTGGCCTCAACCGGCACGATGGGCTTGGAGATCATGGGGGAGAAGACCACCTTTTCGTTGCTCCCGGTTGCCTCGTTGTAGGCAATGATACGGCGCACCGCCGCGCAAAGAGAGGTGACCTGCTGGTCGTCCACAAAGGTCTTGTCGATCGAAATTTCGTCGGTATCCTTGACCATTCTGCCGCTGTAGCGTTCGTATCTCAGCTTGAGCTTGGCAGCGCCCTCCTTGGCCTGCTGGTATTTGAGCAGCGCATCGGCCAGCTCTGCGCGGGGGTCCTTTTCGTCGGCCTTTTCGTCGCGCGGGAGCAGCATGCGGGTCTTGATCAGAATCAGCTCGCTGGCCATGACCAAAAACTCGGATGCCACCTCCAGGTCAAGCTTCTGCGCCTGTGCAATATATGCAATATATTGGTCGCAGATCAGTGCGATCGGGATATCCTCGATGCTGACCTTGTTCTTCTGGATCAGCGTCAAAAGCAGATCCAGCGGACCGTCAAAGTCAAAGGATTCAATTTTGTATTTCAATTCAGCCATACTATACCGCCAAAAAAATTAAGATCATAAAATGAGATTAAGCAGGAGATTTGCCAAAAAGATCAAAAGATTCATAGTGTTGGTCATGATGAAATCCACCACGATGCTGATGGGGTTGTATCCGATGCGGGAAAGAATGAAAATGATCACCATGATCACAATGCCGGTGTAGCGCTCATACTGCATGACCTTGAAGTACCACTTGGCAGGCAGGAACACGTATGCAAAGCGCGAGCCGTCAAACGGAGGCACGGGAATGAGATTGAATACGGCCAGAGCGATGTTCATGAATGCAAGCACCTCAAGGAACAAAAGCAGCACCGTGGTCCATGTGATTGCCCAGGGGTCAACTCCCGCAACTACGCAGATCACGATTGTCAGCACGTACAGCACCATGCCCAAAAAGCCGAGCAGCAGATTGGAGATGGGACCCGCGATACCTGAAAGTGCCATGCCCACGCGCGGGTTTTTGAAATGACGCGTGTTGATGGGAACGGGCTTTGCCCAACCAATGCCGAACAAAAGCATAAAGATGAATCCTATGGGATCCAAGTGCTTTAAGGGGTTGAGTGTCAATCTGCCAAGATTCTTGGCGGTCGGGTCACCCAGCTTGTATGCCACCCAGCCGTGTGCCGTTTCATGCAGACACAGGGAGAGTACGATAACGGGAAGAGAGAGCAGCACCGAGATCAGTGCATCGCGGCTGAAGCCCTCGGAAAGTAAAGAAAGCAGCATAATTTACCTCGAATAAACAGGATCGGTTACGTCGTAAGCCATGAGGTCCTCGTACGTTTCGCGGCGTACGACCACGCGTGCCTCGCCGTCCTTGACCATGACAAGCGGAGGACGGGGAAGCTTATTATAATTGGAGGCCATGGAGTGCTGATATGCACCCGTGACCAGCATAGCGAGAATATCGCCTCTCTCGGGGCGCTGCAGCAGCAAGCCCTCGCCGAGTAGGTCGCCCGATTCGCAGCATCTGCCCGCAACAGTTGCGCAGAAATCTGCGGGAAGAGAAGCCTTATTTGCGATCAGCGTGGTGTAGGGAGATTGATAAAGCGCGTATCTTGGGTTGTCGGCCATGCCACCGTCCACCGATACGTAATTCTTAAAGCCGGGGATCTCCTTGACAGAGCCCACGGAATACAGCGTCACGCCTGCCGCAGCCACCAGCGAGCGGCCGGGCTCCAGGATCACGCGGGGCATCTCGATCTCATTTGCACGGCCAAGGTCCTTGACCTTGCGGGCAATGGCCTTCATGGTGCCCTCAATATCCAGCGTAGGCTGCTCCTCGGTATATCTTACGCCAAGACCGCCGCCCAGATTGAGCTCGTGCAGACCCGCGCCGTGCTTGTGGATCATGTCTGCCATGAATGCTACCATGATCTCAGCCGCATCCAGGAAGGGCTGCGCGTCAAAGATCTGCGAGCCGATGTGGCAATGTAAGCCCTGCAGGTCAATGCCGGGGGTGTTCATGGCGGCTGCCACGATCTGCTCGGCCTGCCCCGTACCGATGGCAGAGCCGAACTTGGAGTCAATGCCGCCTGTGGAGATGGCCTTGTGGGTGTGAGGGTCAATGCCGGGCGTGATGCGCAACAGGATGCGCGCACGCGTGCCGCGAGCACTTGCCAACTCACCCAAGGATGCCAATTCCTCGTGATTGTCTACGACAAACGTGCCAACGCCCATGTCAAGCGCCATGGCAAGATCGGCATCGGTCTTGTTGTTTCCGTGGAAATAAATGCGCTCTGCGGGAAATCCCACGCGGCCGGCAATATAAAGCTCACCGGGCGAGACGCAGTCAATGCCCATGCCCTCGTCTGCCGCAATGCGATAGATCTCGGCACAGCAAAGCGCCTTGGAGGCAAAGAGTGGCAGCGCATCCGCACCGAAATACTGTGCGGCGCAGGCCTTGTAAAGGCGCATCTGTGAGCGGATATAGTTCTCGTCCAGGATGTTGACGGGTGTGCCGAACTCGGCAGCAAGCTGTACGGTATCCAGCCCGCCCACGGTCAGGTGCCCTTGCCCGTTGATATCAAAATGGGAATAAAGAAGCATAATAATACCTCAAAAAATACGATAAAAATTGAAATTTGCCCATTGGCAAATTTCTTCCTTAACGTTCCGCGCAGCGAAACATTTCACTCGCGCGCAGCGCGAATTTCACTTTCGCACAGCGAAACATTTCACTCGCGCGCAGCGCGAATTTCACATTTTGCGCAGCAAAATATTTCACCCCAACGTCAGTTGGGCGTCGGCAGATCCGCGTGTGCGCAGATCACCTTCCAAACCTCGCTTTTGCCCTCGCCCTTGAGAGAAGAGAAGGGGATGATGGGTGTGCCCTCGGCAATGAGCGGATGCGACGCAAGCGCGGCAAAGCTCTTTTCGCGCTCGGTCTTGTTGAGCTTGTCAACCTTGGTGGCCACGATGGCGTAGGGGATTTCGCTCTGATTGAGAAAATCCACCATCATCTCGTCGTCGCGGGTCAGTCCCACGCGGGAATCCACCAGCTGCAGCACAAGGCAGAGCAGGTCAACGTTGGGGTTGTTGGTGAAATAGCCGTCGGTCAGCGCGCTCCACTTGGCCTTGTCCTCGGGCTTGCGGGCTGCAAAGCCGTAGCCGGGCAGGTCGACCAGGAACAGCTTTTTGTCTACGTTGTAAAAGTTGACCGTAATGGTCTTGCCGGGCGCACCGGATACGCGCGCCAGGGATTTTCTGCCAAGCAGCGTGTTGATCAGCGAGCTCTTGCCCACGTTGGAGCGGCCGGAAAAGGCCACCTGCGGAATGGGATTGGCGGGGAATTGCTTGGCAAGTCCAGCGCTGATCTGCAGCTGCGAATTCTGAGTCTGTAAAGCCATTATTTTACCTCATGAAACGATGTAGCGGGCACGCGGCGCGTGCTCTCGGTTATAGGAAGATAGTCGTTTTTTTCGGTCTTCTCGGGGGATGCGGTCAGCGTGATTGCCGCCTTGGGCTGCACAAGCGCGACGGCCAGCACGTCCTCGATGCGGCTGCAGGGCACGAACTTGACGTGCTCCTTGACCTCGGGATCGATCTCCCAAAGGTCGCGAAGATTGTCCGCGGGAATGCACACCGTGTCCGCGCCTGCGGCAAAGGCCGCCAGGGATTTTTCCTTGAGTCCGCCGATGGGCAGCACGCGGCCGCGCAGCGTGATCTCACCCGTCATGGCAACCGTTCTCTTAACGGGAACGTTAGCCAGCGCGCTGAGCATGGCGGTCGCCATGGTCACGCCCGCGCTGGGGCCGTCCTTGGGCACTGCGCCCTCGGGCACATGAATGTGAATATCCTTTTTGGTATAGAAATCGGTGGGAATGCCGTATTCTGCTGCAACCGAGCGCACCCAGGTCAAGGCAGCCTTGGCGCTTTCCTTCATGACGTCGCCAAGCGAGCCTGTCAGCTCAAGCTTGCCCGTGCCGTCGGTCACGGCAACCTCCACGCGCAGCACGTCACCGCCCACCTCGGTCCAGGCAAGACCGTTGACCTCACCGATCTGATCGATGGGGGCGATGGCATCGGGCAAACGCTTGCGCGGGCCGAGATAATCCTTGATATCGGCAGCGTCGATCACGATTCTCTTGCATTCCTGCTCGATCATTCTCTTGGCTGCCTTGCGGGAGAGCTCGGCAATGGCGCGCTCCAGATTACGCACGCCCGCCTCGCGGGTGTAGTATTCGATCAGCTCGTCCACTGCTGCGTCGGTGATCTTGACCGTGCGCTTGGAAAGGCCGTGTCTGGTAAGCTGCTTGCCTATCAGGTGATTCTTTGCAATACTGCGCTTTTCGCTCTTGGTGTAGGTTTTGAGCTCGATGATCTCCATACGGTCGATCAAGGGGCGCGGTACCGTCTCCAGCGTGTTGGCCGTTGCGATGAACAGGCAGTCCGAAAGGTCGAAGGGTAGCTCCACGAAGTGGTCGCGGAAGTATTTGTTCTGCTCGGGGTCCAGCACCTCCAAAAGAGCAGAGGAGGGGTCTCCGTGCGCGCTGATCGAGAGCTTGTCGATCTCGTCAAGCAAAATCAGCGGATTGCGCACACCTGCGCGGGATACCGCGTCAATGATTCTGCCGGGCATCGCGCCGATGTAGGTCTTTCTGTGGCCGCGGATGTCGGCCTCGTCGCGCACGCCGCCCAAAGAGACGCGCACGTACTTGCGCTTCATGGCGCGGGCTACAGACGCCGCGATCGAGGTCTTACCCACACCGGGAGGGCCGACTAAGCAAATAATCTGATTTTTCAGATCGGGAGAGAGCTGCTTGACAGCCAGAAATTCCAGGATGCGCTCCTTGACCTTTTCAAGACCGTCGTGGTCGGCGTCCAAAATCTTTTTGGCGGCCGCGATGTTGACGCGATCCTTGGTGGCTTTGTTCCAGGGCAGGGAAAGGCAAACGTCCAGATAGTTCTCAAGCACGCCCGCCTCGGCCGAACCGAAGGGAGTGCGCGACAGGCGATCGTTTTCCTTAAGCAGCTTTTTCTCTACCTCCTCGGGTAGATGCGCCGCGGCAATGCGCTTTTTGTTTTCCCAAATCTCGTTGTCACCCTCGCCAAGCTCCTCCTGCAGGGTGCGGATCTGCTCGCGCATGTAGTATTCTTTTTGGTGGCGTGCAATTCTCTCGCGCACGCGGGAGTTGATCATGGCGTCGCATTCCAGAATTTCAGCCTCGTGATCCAGCATCATGGTCACGGTCTCGATTCGGATCATGGGATCAAAGCATTCCAGCACCGTCTGCTTGTCCTCGGGACGCAGCAGCACGTTTGCTGCGATCATGTCGGCCAGCACACCGGGATCTGTCTGTACGCGAGCCGCATGCAAAAGCTCCTGACCGGAGGCGGGAAGATGGTGCAGCACGCGCTCCATGGATTCCAGGGCGCGGCGCATGTAAGCCTCTGCGCGAACGCCGCCGTTGTCGCGAAGAGAATAGGATTTGCACATGACCTCTGCATACGTTGCGTCATCGGTGGGATGCAGCCCCATCAGCATACCGCGGGTCATACCCACGGCAATGGCGCGGCTTTGTCCGTCGCCCGATTTGACCAGCTGTCTGATCTTGGCAACCGTACCAACGCGGTACAGCTTGGAGAGCTCGGGCTTGCCGCTGTCCGGCTCTGCGGGATTGCGCAAAGAAACCAAAAGCACGGGCAGAGAGCCTTGCGCGGCCAGCTTTGCAGCTTCGGCAGAGCCAAAGCTGTCGTCGGCCATGTCGAAATTCAAGGTAGCGCCGGGGAAGGCGACGATGCCGCGCAAAGCAATGACGGGCAAGGTCAGCGTCTCGGCCTTTTCAATATATCCTGACATAAGTAAAAGTTCCTTTCGTGATAGGGGATTGCGATATATATACAATTCAAAAGAATGGATAAGACTATATCAACTTAGTATTATAACACAAGCGTGCGAAAAAAGCCATACCTTTCAAGGTTTATTTACAAATATAATATAATATTTTCAAAAAAATGCGCAAAAAATGCGCAAAAAAACGGAATCGGTTAAAACCGATTCCGCTTCCGTATCCGTTCACGAAAAACTCCCTGTGTGAACGGAGCAGGTACAACGTTTGGCGTCTTTGCACGCTTGATATCATGAGATTGATATTCCACAAAGTCCGACTTGAGCTGTACTCTTACGACGGAACATCCGCTTCCGTCGAGCAAGATTATTATACCGCATCCGGCGCATTTTGTAAATTAGCAAAGTTGACGATTTTTGACGAGATATTTCGTGAAAAGCACTACGGTTGAGAAAATTGCCACGAATTTTCAAAAGCATTTTGTCTATTTTCCCGATAGACATGCATGTCGTACCGAACGCGCGTTCCTTGTGACGTGCTCGTTTTCTGCCCATGATGCCTTTGAGTAAATATGGGCACTTTGCCGTGCAAAAAACAAAGAAAAATTTTTCGAAAACCTATTGACAAGCAAATGCTTTTGTGGTAAAATAGCACAGTAAATGAAGTGGAGCCCCTCGGCTTCCACCCTGCCGCCGCGAGCGCGCATGGGTTGATATTCTCTTTTCTTGTGTCGGCAAGGGTCGGCGCAGTGGGCGTACGGGGGCAGAATGCTTCTGTACGATTTTTATTTTTCGGAGGTGCATACCCATCGCTACCAATCAAAAAGACACGCTTATCAATGAAGAGATCAACTGTGCGCAGATCCGTGTGATCGGCACCGACGGCGCAATGCTCGGTATCATGAGCTCTGATGCGGCACTTCAGATGGCTTACGACAAGTCGCTGGACCTTGTGATGATGTCTCCCGACGCAAATCCCCCCGTATGCAAGATCATGGACTACGGCAAGTATCGCTTTGAAAAGGATAAGCGCGAAAAGGAAGCCAAGAAAAAGCAGCAAGTGATCGAGACCAAGGAAATTCAGCTTTCCTGCCGTATTGACACCCACGACTACGAAACCAAAATGAAGCGCGGCCGCAAGTTCCTCGAGCAGGGCAACAAGGTCAAGGTCGTTCTGGTATTCCACGGCCGTGAAATGAGCCACCAGCAGCTGGGTAAGGACATGATCGACAGATTTATCGAAGACGTGGCAGACCTCGGTACGACCGATAAGAAGCCCGTGCTCAACGGTAAGCTGCTCAGCGTTGTAGTTTCCCCCGTAAAGAAAAAATAACATCGTTCATTTTTATTAGCCCGAAGGTGCGTCCTTTCCATTGCGCCCCGAGGGAAAAATGATAGTGCCGTGAGCACGCCAATCAAAATTGAAAAGGAGAAAAAGTAAAATGGGAAAGGTTAAGACACATAAGGCTTCGGCTAAGAGATTTTCCGTTACCGGAACCGGCAAGGTTAAGATGAACCACAGCCACCACCGCCACAAGCTCGGCATTAAGGATCAGAAGAGAAAGAGACATCTGCGCACCGGTGCAACCATCGCAAGCGCAAAGGTCGCTGCAAACATCAGAGAGCTGATTCAGAAGTAATCGGAAAAATCGTAGAAGGAGGATAAGAGAAAATGGCAAGAGTTAAGGGCGCTATGATGGCGCGCAAGAGAAGAAATAAAGTTCTGAAGGCTGCTAAGGGCTACTGGGGTGCTAAGTCCAAGCACTTCAAGATGGCTAAGCAAGCCGTAATGAAGTCCGGCAACTATGCATTCGCCGGCAGAAAGATGAAGAAGAGAGACTTCCGTCGTCTGTGGATCACCAGAATTTCCGCAGCTTGCAAGGCAAACGGTATGAACTACTCCACCTTCATGAACGGTCTGAAGAAGGCTAACGTAACCCTGAACAGAAAGATGCTGTCCGAGATCGCTATCAGCGACCCCGCTGCATTCTCCGCTCTGTGCGAGCAGGCTAAGGCTGCTCTCTAATTGAATATCGGGGATGCCTACACGTGTGTGCGGGCATCCCCGGTTGCGTTTTTTGGTATAAGCAATTGCCTTGAAAATTAAGGGGGATTGCCGTCAATATGGGCTGTGTGCACCTTGGTGCGACAGCCCGTTTTCCCCATAATGACCTGTGTAAAATCGGGTTGGAACCCCACGAAAACGGAGGAATTTCGTATGGATCAGGCACGAGAGATCATCACGTCCAGACAAAATAAATACGTCAGCCTTGCCGCCAAGCTGCAGGACAGGAAGCACCGCCAGAGTGAAGGACTGTTCCGCTTTGACGGCGTTAAGCTGTATGCCGAGGCAGTCCGGCGCGGCGTAGAGCTTTCGTTTTTGCTGACCGACGACAGCCGGTTTGACGCCGCCAACGCCAAGGCACGTGCACTTTGCGGCGTGGGTCTTGCCGATGCGCCATGCCGCGTGCTGCGTCTGTCGGGCGACCTTTTCCCGAAAATTTCCGAGGAAAATGCGCCCGAGGGTGTGATATGTGTGGCAAAATATATTGACAAATTCCATAAAATCGCTACAATATATAGTAGTACCCCCGAGTTGGATGCGCTTTCCGAGCCGGATGGCGGCCGTATTCTTTTGTGCGAGTCGCTGCGGGATCCGGGAAATCTGGGAACCGTCATCCGCACCGCCTACGCCTTTGGCATCGATTGCCTGATCTGCAGCCGCGACTGCGCCGATCTGTACAATCCAAAGACGCTGCGCGGCGCGATGGGAACGCTGTTTTCCCAGCGTGTCATCACGGTGGACGATTTGCCCACCGCGATCAAAGCTCTGCAGAGCAAGGGTAGGCGCGTATACGCCGCCGCGCTGGACGCGACAGCCAAGCAGCTTGGCAGCTTCGCGTTTGACAAGGGGGACTGCGCCGTGATCGGCAACGAGGGTCACGGACTTTCGGCCGAGGTGATATCGGCCTGCGCACAAAAGGTATATATTCCCATGGCAGGGGATGCCGAGTCACTCAACGCCTCTGTTGCGGCCTCGGTGCTGATGTGGGAGATGTGCCGCGAACAGTAATCCGGATACAGTAATCTGAATTTTGAAAGGAGTCGGACCATGGATCATCAGGAACAGCTTTTCTCGGTGTGGTTCTCGCTTTGCACGGGAGTCGCCAATTCGGAATTTCCCCGCGTGCTCTCACAGTTCGGCTCCGCATATGCCGTGTTCAGGGCAGAGGAGAGCGAGATCGAGGCACTGGATATCAGCGAGCGCTTCAAGAGCGCTCTGCAGAATAAGTCGCTGGATCAGGCGTACGGTATTGTGGAGTTCTGCAAGCAGAACGGTGTGGGCACCCTTGCCTATACCGATCCGTCCTACCCCTCCACCCTGCGCTCGCTGCATGCTCCGCCCGCGCTGTTGTATTACAAGGGAAAGCTTCCCGATTTTGAGCATCAGCTATTCATCAGCACGGTGGGCACGAGAAGCATGAGTGAATACGGCAAGGAGATGGCGTATAGAATAGGCTATGAGCTGGCGAGCACGGGCACTGTGGTGGTCAGCGGCATGGCACTTGGCGTGGATGCGGCTTGCGCCGTGGGCGCGCTGTCCGCCAAGGGCACGACTGTTGCCGTACTGGGCTGCGGCATTGACGTATGCTATCCCAAGCAGCATGCAAGGCTGATGCGCGCTATCGAGCAAAACGGCCTGATCCTGACCGAATACCCACCCTCCACACCGCCCAGAGGCTATCATTTTCCCGTTCGAAACCGCATCATCAGCGGTATTGGCGCGGGAACTCTGATCGTGGAGGCAAATCTGACCAGCGGTGCCATGATCACCGCAAGAGAAGCCATCTTGCAGGGAAAGGACATTTACGCCATTCCCGGTAACGTTGGCGACGACAATACCTCGGGCACCAATCAGCTCATCCGCGACGGCGCGGCAGTTGTCCTCGGTGCACGAGATATTCTTGAAAATTACGCGTTTTTGTACCGCGACACCGTGGATATGGCACGGCTGTTGCGCGCGCAGGAGCGCTCCGATCCCGATCCCGCGGCGTTCGCCCGCTACGGTGTCGGTCTGCCTGTTCAGTCTGCAACGCCCGCCAAGAGCGTTGGAGAGGTCAGACGCGAGCAAAATATTCAAGTTCCCACACCCCCCAAGGTGCCCAAGGCTGATGCAAAGCCGGCAGAGAAAGCACCCGAAGCACCCGCGAAGCAACCGCATGAGGATGATTCGGCCGCCGTGCTTGCACAGTTTTCACAAAGACAGCGCGATATGTTCGCGCAGATCCCGCTGGATAAGGCCATCTCGGCCGACTGGCTGGTCAGATGCGGATACCCGACCCACGAGGTCATGACCGCCCTGACCATGTTTGAGATCAAGGGACTGATCTCGGCGCTGCCCGGCGGACTTTACACACGCAAATGAATTTGAAAATTATTTACCGTTTACGGAAAGGATAATAGATTAACACTATGGCAAATCTGGTAATTGTGGAGTCACCCTCCAAAGCAACAACCATCAAGAGCTACCTTGGCTCTAACTACAAGGTCATCGCCTCCAAGGGGCACGTGCGCGACCTGCCCAAGAGCACGCTGGCCGTGGATATTGAAAACGGCTTTGACGCGCATTATATCAATGTGCGCGGCAAAGGAGATCTGATCAAGGAGATCC
>CAZCRV010000009.1:0-22330 GCA_964501175.1 uncultured Clostridium sp. | reverse complement strand
CTTCAAAATTGGCCTTGGACTCTGCCTTGACCGCACGGAATTCCGCCTTGTCCACCTCGTGCTGCTCCTTGGCACTCTGCTTCATATCCGAGAATGCCTTTTTCAAAAGATTACCCATTATTCTGTTCCTTTCACATATTCTTGTATCATGATGACATGATGATACACCCTCGGTGTTTTCGTTTTTTTTCATAAATGTTTAAGTTTTGTTAATCCGAAAATTAAAAATAGAAAATCCTTGCCAAAGCAAGGATTTTCTATCACACGCTGTTATTTTGCGTTTTTCATGATTGTACCATTGCGCGCAAAGAAGCAACGTTTTCGGTCACGAATTCCGTGCAACGGAACACGTCACCGTCCGCGCCAAGATCAAAGCCCACAGCACTCATACCGGACTCATAGCCAAGACAGATCCCCGTTTCGCTGTCTACGTAATAAGAATAGTACACACCGGTCTTGTCGCCGCCAACCGTGATGGTATATACAAAGCATTTTCTCCCCAGCACCTCGGCCGTACCACTCTTCTTTGCCGTGGGCATCATCTGGTTGCGGCTCATTTCCGCATAATCCGAAAACTGCTTTGTCATTTGCGCAACGTAGGTCTGCACGTAAGTGCTGCCTGCGTTTTTTTCAAAATCACCGCTCGCATTTTTGACGTACTCGGTATATTGGTTGCCGTCCTTAATGTACAACAGCTCGGTCGTGCCCGACTTGAAATATACGTTGCCCTCACCGTCCACGATCTTTTGTACCGTGGTAACCGTGCCCTCCTTGGACTCTACCTCATACACAATGCTGTATTGCTCGGGATACGTCACCATGTCCACCACGTCACTCACGCTCGGCAAGTTGCATCCGACAAACGATGCAAGCACCGCACCCACCAATACCAAAACCAAAGCTCTGACAATTCTTTTCATCTCATTTCTCCTTTTCGTCTTTACGTTTTCTATGAGATCATTATACGCTTTGATTGTTTTTCAAATGCTTGGGTTTTGTTTCGGTTTTGTCAATCCTTTTACAAAAGAGGCGCGAAAATACGCACAAAAGCGCGAACCGCTCTGCCGGGCAGGCTTGGAGCGATCGCCTTTTTGTCCGCCATGACCGATTTTGCAAGTGTCTTTTCAAAATCCGCCTTCATATCTGCAAGGCAGGGGCAACGGTACATCCAGACACCGTTTTCAAAATGATGAACCAAGCTGCGGTAATCAAGATTGATAGTGCCGATCATGCCGAAATCGTCGTCTGCCAGATAGCTCTTGGCGTGAATAAATCCGGGCTCGTATTCATAAATCTGCACGCCCGCACCGATCAGACGCTTATAGTAGCTGCGCGTCATTTCCAGCACCAGCTTTTTATCCGGCACGTGCGGCACGATGACCTTGACCTCCACCCCGCGCCGCGCCGTGTTTTCCATTGCGGAGCAGAGCTCGTTATCCATAATCAGATACGGCGTTGTGATATACACGTAACGCGTGGCCTGCATCAGAAGATGGATGATCACGCTCTTGCCCACTCTCTGAGCATAGATGGGTGCAGGACCGTCGCCAAACGGAATCATATAGCCTGCATCCGGCACGGATGCCGCGCTCGGATACGTGCATTCCGGCATATCTGGCAGCTTTTTTTGATTGATGCCAAAATCCACCAAAAACAGTCTTGTCAGCTCCCATACTGCACTGCCCTCCAGGCGAATGGCAGTATCCTTCCAATGGCCGAATTTTTGCACGTGGTTGATATATTCGTCCGCGATATTCACACCGCCCGTGTAGCCCACCGTGCCATCAATCACCAAGATCTTACGGTGCGAGCGGTTGTTGAATTCCCCATTCGCATTGCCGCGAAGCAAGGAAAACGGCACCGCCTCGATCCCGTATGCACCAAGCTGCTTGAAATAATCCCCCGGAAGCGTGGACATGCATCCGATATCGTCGTATAGCACTCTGACCTGCACTCCCTCGGCTGCCTTTCTCTTGAGTATTTCCAGAATCGAACCCCAGAACACGCCATCCTCAATGATGAAAAATTCCACGTAGATAAAGTGCTTGGCACGCTCCAGATCTTGAAGCATACGCGCATGCATATGCTCACCCAGAGCAAAATACTCCTGCGACGTGCCGTCAAATAAGTGTGCATCCGCAATGCTGCACAGCATGTTTGCCTGACGGTGCGCCACCGCATTCTCACGCTCAAGCTGCTCAAACAAAGGCGCATCATCCCATGCATAATCGTACTTCTCGGTTTCCTTCATGCGTTTGATATACCGCTTGCTCAGCGTACGCGAATGGAACAAAAAATACAGCATAAAGCCTGCAATGGGCAAAATCAGCACGAACAAAAGCCACGGCACCTTGTAATCCGGGTTTTCATCCGATGAAATGATCTTGATCACGCAAAAAATCTCGGTTGCCCATGCTGCCAGATAAAAATACGGCACGTAGTAGCAAAGCGCGAACACAATGCCGGTCATGATCACAACCTCCGCAATCATGGCCAGCATGGCCAGAACAAAGCGCACGGGAATGTAATTGTATACCACCTTGCGCTCCTCTCCCATAACCTCATACGTGTATTTCTTTTTCATACTCTTCCCTCCAAGATGATAGAGTGATCCATAATACACGAAAATTCTACACCCGCCTTGTTGAAAAAACGTTTTCAATATGTTTGAGAAATATTAAAATCGACGAAAAGCCGCCCGTTCGGGCGGCTTTTCTGCGTTATGAATTTTTCATTCGATCCAAAGCTTTCGGAACATCAGATCGCAAACCCTCCGTCCACGCCAAGGCACTGCCCGGTAATAAAAGACGCGGAATCGGACGCAAGAAACAGAGCGGCAGCGGCTACGTCCGCAGGTGTGCCGAGGCGTCCGACAGGTGTTTCCTCTGCAAGCTCGCGCTTGGCATCCGCGTCAAAGCAGGCGTTCATGGGGGTGTCGATGACACCGGGCTCGATACAGTTGACCGTAATACCCGAGGGTCCCAGCTCCTTGGCAAGCGCTTGGGTCAACCCGCGCACTCCCGCCTTGGTTGCGCTGTACGCCGCCTCGCAGGAAGCTCCAACCTTGCCCCACATCGAGCCGATCAGAATGATCCTGCCCTGATGCTGCCCCAGCATGATTTTGCTGACCTCACGGCAAGTATAAAATGCCGAGGACAAATTGGCGCGCAAAAGCGCATCCCAATCCTCGTCCGTGGTGAGATCAAACAGCTTGATACAAGCGATCCCCGCCGCGTGCACCAGCACGTCAATGCCGCCCATGATATCCTCGGCAGATTCCACGATAAAGCGCACGTTTTCGCTGTCTCCAAGGTCTAAGCAAAGGGCTGTTGTACCCGTTTCTGTAGCCAAAGCCTTTGCAGATTCAAGATTGTTATGATAGGTAAAGACGACGTCGTCGCCGTTTTTGCGAAACGCGCGCACAAGTCCTGCGCCAATACCGCCCGAGCCGCCCGTGATCAATACTTTTTTCATGCTTCCCTGTCCTTTTTACAAGTCTTTGCCCTATTGTAGCACATTTTTGCTCTCTTTGCAACGCATGCGCAAAATATTTTGCCAAATTTACCGCCAAAGCCTTAACAAAACACAAAGAATATGATATAATAAAGGCAAATCAGACAAAAAAGAGGTGAGTTATATGCGCAGAGGAAAAGAATTCCGAGCCACCAAAATGGCTTTTATGTATAAATACCGCACCAACGCGCTGTACGCCCACGTACATCCCGAAATGGATATTACGCCCGAGGCGGCTCACAAGCTATTCTCCCGCCTTGCGCGTCGCGGCTTTTCGCTGGTCGTTCCCTCGCTACCCACCGATTACGTATATACCGACGATTTTGCAAAGCGTTACGCCGAGTGGTTTGCCACGCTCAGCCGTGCCGCGCTGGATACCGGTCTGAAGCTTGCCCTTCACCCACAAAGACCGATTGAGCGCGCCCTTTGCGAGCCCTCGGACCGCACCGAGGTGCTCTCCCGCCGCGAATACTATGCCGAGCAGCGCGAGCACTTCAAAATGACACTTTGCGATAAGCCCACGCTCTCGCTGATCGCGCTGGACGAGGAATACACGCAGATCATTGATCTGCGGCCTTACGTCAAGGACAACGTGCTGGAATTTGACGTACCGGACGGCAACTGGGTCATTGAGCAATATCTCTGCACAGATGCCGAGCAGGACGGCACGCTTCACGCCACGCACAATCGCCTCTCGCGCACCGCGTTCATCTCCTATCTTGACCGCCTGTACGTGCTTTGCGGTGGCGTGCAGAATACCGCGATCGGCGCGGTTTATTACCACAATCTCTGCTTTGACTCTCCCAACCGTCGCAACTGGGCAAAGGATTTCAACGAGATCTTCCAAGGCCGCTTTGGCTTTGATCCCTCGCCCTACTATCCCGTGCTGTTCCACAATTTGGGCGACGGCACCGAGCACATTCGCGCCCTGTTTATGCAATGCCGAGCCGAGCTGCTCCGCGCAGGAATTGCTCGCGCCTTGCGTGATTTTTCCATAGCGCAGCATCTTGAGCCCATCATCATTCAGGCCGAGCCCAAGGCGCCCGCCTGCTCCTGGATAACGGGTGACGCGCTTGCCAATCAAGCCTATTGCGCGGCAGGCCGCATGGACCATGCGTACCTCTACGGCCTCAATTCGCTCACTCTTGCCGCCTCTGCGGCCGCGGACAGCGGACAGCAGCGCGTGATCTGCGAGATGTTCGCGCGTCTTTCGGACGCCTATACCGAGGAGCTTGCGCTCAAAGAGACCATCACGGCGCTTGGAAACGGCGCAAACGAGCTGATCATGCACCCCACGGTCATGAAAATGAGCCGTCAGTTCACCGAGCCCGTGCACCGTAGCCTTTACCTTTTGACCAAGGGCTTTTCGGTTTGCGATATCGCTATGCTCTACCCCATCTACGCGCTGCACACAAAGCCCTTGCTTTACGAGCAGCCCGCGTCCGATTATGAATACCCCATCACGCCCTTTACCTGCGATTACATGACGCTTGCCAACAGCCTTGCGCACTACGCGGGCGTCAATCTGACCATGCTGCACCCGGACACGCTGCAAAAGCATTGCCAGGTGCGCGGGGATCAGCTGTTTTTTGAAAACGTCAAGGACAACAACGGCTTC
This sequence comes from uncultured Clostridium sp., assembly GCA_964501175.1. Lineage (GTDB taxonomy): Bacteria > Bacillota > Clostridia > Oscillospirales > CAG-272 > SVQP01. The sequence continues at coordinate 17,199 of CAZCRV010000009.1, read as the reverse complement.
CGCGTGCTGATCCTGCCCGCCACCTCCATGATTCGCCTTGACAATCTGCGTACCATTGCAGAATTCTACGACAACGGCGGCACCGTGATCGCCACCGGCACGCTGCCCGACAGCGCATTTGAATTTTTGCCCGAGTTTGAAAAGGACCTTTTGCACCATTATGGCGAGGAATACGTGACCGATTACGACATCGAGGTGCGAGAGCTTGTCAAGCACATCTTCGGTGAGCGCGCCTGCGACAAGACTGTGATCAACAACCGCGGCTTCAATTCCAATCAAAAGGGCGGCCGCGCTTACCTGCTCTACCCTTCGATCACAGCGGCGGACGGCACGTTCATGACCGCGAGCGACGAGATCATGCGCCTGCTTTACGAGCTGCGTATTCCCTACGACGTTATCCTGCCCGACATGCGACGCTTGGAAAACGGCGGTGTATTCAATCTTCCCCTGCCCGAATACCGCCACGTCGACACGCCCGAGGGCGTTCACCGCGTGGGCATGATGGGACATTTGCACAAGGTCAACGGCAAGCAGCACACGCACATGCTTTATAACACCACCGATCAGCCGTATCAAAACACGGTTTATCTGCGCGGTGCCTTCAAGCCGCTGATCTACAATCCGCAAACGGGTAAGGTCACCCGCGCGCGCCGCGTCAAATACGCTACCTACCGCGGGCAGGTCTATACCTACATGCCGCTGCAGATCCCGCAGCATTCCGCGCTGTTTTTAGTGTCCGACGAGCTGGAGCAAACGCCCACGCTCTCCGCACCCTTGAGTGAACTTTTGTAAGTTCAAAAAACAAGAGCAGTCCGATCGGGCTGAGAAATTAGCAGCAAAATAAGCAAAAACGAAAGCAGAAGTCAGCGAGGCTTCTGCTTTTGTTATGGGGATATTACGCGCAGAAACCGCTCGGATTCGCGTTTCCCCCCTGCGCCAAGGACAAGCCGGCGCGCGTTTAGCCCCCCTCCCGGATGGGGCTGTGAAGGTAGGCATGCCTTTGATTAAGACTCAACCGTCGTGGGATACTGTCCCTATACCATACTTTCAAAAAAAGTTTCCGTTGTCGGATGAGTTAAGAATTTCAAAAGGCTAATAACCACTCTCACAGCCCCCTTCCGGGAGGGGGGAAGATAACGCGCAGGCTTGCCCCATGCGCAGGGGGAGAGCGCGAATAGAATGGGTTTCTGACGATGATGTGACAACAGAATCCCAAACGACATTTTTTATATACTAAAAAGGCAAGAACTTGCTCATGCTTGAACAAATTCCTGCTGCTTTTTTATTTCATCAAATCCTCATAATACGCGTATGGCACGGCAAGCGTTCCCTTCCCCACACCGACCGAAATGTCGGGCTTGTTTGTGCCGTGGAAATCGCTGCCACCGCTCGACTTTAAGCCGTACTCGTCGGCCAGCGCGTGCGCAAGAGCCGTGGTCTCCTCGTCAAAGGTGGAATAATCGGTCTCCATGCCGATAAGTCCCGCCTGCTTGGCACGCGGCAAAAACGTGCGCAGCTGCGCCTCATCAAGGCTCAGAAACGGATGCGCCAGGATCGGGATCGCGCCAAACTTGCAAAGCTTGCCGATCACCTCAAACGCGCTCGGCTTGCTCGGCTCATGATAATACCCGCCTTTTTTGGAAAGCAGCGTGGCAAACGCGGCCTTGATGCTCTCTACGTACCCGCAGCGCAAAAGCTCGGCCGCGATCAGCGCGCGGTTGACCACACCGTCGGGCGTGGCGGCCTTGATCTTCTCATAAGAGATTTCGTACCCCGCCGCGCACAGATTGGCACAAAGCTCGACGTTGCTCTGCTCTTTTCTTGCAAGGTAAGCGCGCACGTAGTCCTCTACTTCGACCAGATGCTCAAGCGTTTGAAACAGTCCCACGATATGCAGCTCGTTGCCAAGGTAATCCGAGGAGACCTCAATGCCGGGCACGGCTAAAATGCCGCTGCCCTCGGCAGCACGCAAAAAATGCGGGATGCCCGAAACAGTATTGTGATCGGTCAGCGCGATGGCGCAAAGCCCCGCGTCTTTGGCAAGCTTGATCAGTTCGTCGGGCGCACAGGTACCGTCCGAATAGATGGAATGTGTATGCAGGTCACAAAGCTTCATAAAAACACCTTAAAAAACACCTTTATTGTACTTGATCATGCCCCAAAAGCTGAGTGCAAGACCAACAATGATGCACACAAGCATAACCGCCGTGGCAATCCAGACCAAGGACTCGGCCTCGGTTGCATGGTATATCATCATCAGCACCGAAAACACGATCACACCAACGCCGACGATCAGCGTGCCGCTGCCTACCATTCTGCCAAACGGCAGCCTGTCCTGCTCACTGACGCGGTGACGGTGATAGGAATGCAGCGAATTGACGTTTCCCGTCATATTGATCACACCCATAACGGCGATCAGAATGCCTAAAAGTAAAATGGGAATTTGTGCGATCATTTCTCAATCCTCCTTTGTAAACGTAAACTCCTGCGCGCTTGCAGTCTCAAATCTGCCATACCACGCAAGCGTTAACGTATGCCTGCCCGAAATCTCGGGAATCTTGATCGTTGCTTTAATGCTCTGCTCACTTGCAGGCAGCTTGAAGTCCGCGTGATACTCGCCGTCCACGTACAGCTCCACGCGGCAATTTGCATCCGATTTCATGTGGATGATGAAGGTGTTCTCGCCGTCAAAGTCCAGATAGCGGTAGGTGGCACTATCTCCGTTTGCGACCTCGGCAAGCATCAGATCGTATGCGTCCTCGGGGTCGCCCGCAATGCGCACGCGTCCGCGCAGCTGGCAGGCAAGGCTTGCATGTATCCGCTCGGTTGCTTTAATGGCGGGAGCGACACCGGACGAAGTCTGCTTGACCTCGCGGATCCTGCCGTCCTCGTCAAAATAAATAGACTCTGCGCACACGTGGCGCGAATAGTCCGCTCCGTGCGTGGAGCGGTGATAGAACACGTACCATTGGCCTTTGAACTGCTCTATCGAGCCGTGGTTGTTCCATACACCGGGGTCGCACCCAAAGTTATCAATGATCACGCCGCCGTATGCAAAGCCATGCATGGGGTGATCGGATACCGCATAGCCAAGGCAGGAAGGCCTGCCGTCGGGTCTGTCGGGATCACCGTGGCGGTTCGTATCTGCAAATAAGTAATAATATTTTCCATTGATCTTTTTGACCGAGCTGCCCTCATGGAATTCGTGTTCTTTTACGGTCAAGGGTGTGCAGATGGTGTCCTGATCGATCTCAACCATATTTTTCTTGAGTTTTGCCGCGTGACACCAGGTCAGCTGCCCCCAATAAAGGTAGGCCTGTCCGTCGTCGTCAATAAACGCGGCGGGATCAATGCCCCAAACGCCCTCGATCTGTCCGACGTCAACAAACGGCCCTGTAGGCGACTGGGATTTCGCCACACCGCAGCGGCCGTCCGGCACGCAATAGTAGAGATAGTACCAGCCGTCACGGTACGCGCAATCGGGCGCGTACAAAACGCCGCAATCCTTCGCCCAGGTGGAATCCTCGATGGAAAATACCACGCCGTGATCAACCCAATGGACAAGATCATCCGAGGAATACACGTGATGCACGGGGCTGCAAAAGCTCTTTTGCCCTTTGATATCAAACGAGCCATACAGATAGATACGGCCATCGCCCCAGGCGTGTGCCTCCACGTCCGGCACGAAAATATGCTCGGGCAGGATGGGATTATGTGCAAAATTCATCATGTCGACTCCTTAAGTTTCTTTTTATCCTCGCGGCGAAAATGCGCGTATACGGGAATGGCACAAAGCGGGAAAAGCATACCGAGCAGGATACCCATGCGCATGCCAAGCTGCTCGGGCGCAAGACCCAGCGTGCCTGCAAAATTGCTGGCAGCGGGATTGAGAATGGCAAAGTCGGTGATCATGCCCACAAGCTGAGGGCCGACCGACGCGCCCATGTCACCGCCCGCGGCCATGAGTGCAAAGATCAGCACGCCACCCGTGGAAAAACGGTTGGACGCCACCAAAAGGCTGCCCGGCCACATCATGGAAACGCAAAAACCGGTAAAGGCACAGCCAAGAAGGCCGATGACTGCAAAGGGCGAGAGCGCGGCAATCAGATAGCAGGCAGTCGCCCCAATCGCCCCCACAAAATCGCGCGGGAGGGATACTTGCCGATCTTGGAAAACAGGCTTCTGCCAAAGCCCAGCGCAACCGCAAACAGCGCCACGCCAAGCAAATCTCCAAGCACCTTGGACAGTCCCAAAGCCTGCTCGAGATAGCCCGACGCCCATTGCGCCGTAGTGCACTCGGCAGCACCGCCCAAAAAGATCGCTGCAATGCAGAGCCAGACCGTCTTATCCTTTAAGAATTTTACCGCACCCGAGGTCTTTTCGGAGGTCTGCATGGGCGGGATGGCGCGCCAGCAAACAGGATAACGGCCGTGATGGGCACGAGCGTCATCAAAAGCGTCAGCCATTGCCAATGCTCGCTCCCTACAAGCAACAAAAACGCGGTGGCAACCACCACCATGCCCACGACGCCCCATGCATACACCGAGTGCAGCTTGCTCATTTCGTGGTCAGGGTTCTCTGCGGGAATGCCCGCAATGACGGGGCTGATCAGCACCTCACAAAGCCCCGAGGCAGCGCAGGAGACCACCGTGCCAAGCAGAGAGTACGAGATGCCGTACATCTCGTGGAAGGTCAGAAACAGAAGCGGCGGCAGGTTGCCGATCACGCTCATGGTCACGTTGACGCTATCGTGCGGCGGTAGGATTTTTGCATGTTGAAGTCATCCTTTCGGGGCAAAGCTGTTAAGAAAATTATAGCATAAAAGTGGCGGTGAGTCAATGGAATTGCAAAAAATAACCCTATCCAGAAGGACAGGGTTAAAATCAATTATTTACCGATAAACATTTGCGTCCAGTAGTTGCCGTCTGCCACGTAACCCACACCGATGTGTGTAAAGGATGCACTTAAAATATTTGCGCGGTGTCCCGACGAATTCATCCAGCCGTTGACGACCGCCCTTTTACCCTTATATTATAACACTTTTCAACTCGGTATGCAACCTGTAAATACAGGCATATCCCCCAGTCGCTCCCTCCCCTTTTTCGCATATACTGAGAAAAAACGACAGGAGGATTCCCATGAACAGACCCGCAAGACCCCCACACCTGGAAAATCTGATGCATAGGACGCCCGGCGCATGGGCAAGGCTATACGGCAGCGCACAATACCCCGACATTTTAGGGCTGGTGCGATTCTTTGACACCCCACTCGGCACGCTGGTCGTCACCGAAGTCAGCGGCTTGCCCACAGGTCAACCGGGAAAAAGCCCGATATTTGCCTACCATATTCACTCCGGCAGCTCTTGCACGGGAAATGCTGACGATCCGTTTGCCGATGCGGGCACGCATTACAACCCGCAAGGTGTGCCCCACCCTTATCACGCAGGCGATCTGCCGTCGCTGTTTGGCGCGAACGGGCATGCCTTTAGTGCTTGCCTGACCGATCGGTTTACGACTGCCGAGGTGATCGGCAAAACGATCATCATTCACGCCAAGCCCGATGATTTCACCACCCAGCCCTCGGGCAACGCAGGCACCAAGATCGCCTGCGGGGAGATCAGGGCGAGGTGAAATTTCGACCGTAGGGGAGCACTCCATATGCTCACCTACGATTAGTTTTATGAAAACGTTCCCAAGCGGATTTCTTGACCTGCATCATCTCACCTCATAGCCATCGTTAAACAAGATCACAGCGTTCTTTACTTGGGCATTTACCGCTTCGCGGAACTGATCAAAATTCTGAATGCCGCCAAACGCATGCTTTGCGGGCAGCACGACCCAGTTGACATCATACCCCTTTTCAGCATACTCCACCAAAACGTCCTGCTCTTCTGAAAAAGTCGGCTCGGCACGACCGATACAGATCACTCGTCCCACGTTGAACTTTTTCTCAAGCGTATTCTGGTACAGCTCCACCCTTTGTATATCCGCGACCGTCAGCGTGGCGCGTACCGTTTTTCCGTATTTCTCTCCCGCCCAACGCTTGATAGTAAATGTGGTACGGTAGTGCAGCTTGCCATCGGTCAGCGCAAACGCATTCGGACCGCTGATAAAGATTGCCACTACAATGAACAGCACAAATGCCACGATGATCGGGATAGCAAAATACTTGCCGCTTACAATGGGTCCGATTGACAGCAAGCAGCAAAGAGGGATGAGCGCTACAAGCACGATAATAAACTTTTTTTGCAAAAGCTTACCAAGTGCGCTGCATTCAAACTCCATCACAGCACCTCTGCAAGTGCCGCAAGGTCAGCCTTGGTCGTGCCCCAGCTGGTGGCTAAGCGAATAACGGTATGCTGCTCGTCGGGTCTTTCCCACTCGGAAAAGCGCACGTGCTTTGCAAGAGAGGCGCACTTGTCGTTATCCAGAATAAAGAACTGCTGATTGGTGGGAGAATCAAGATAGGTCTTGTACCCCTTGCTTTCGCAGATAGCTTTGAGCTCCTCGGCCATCATGATGGCGTTCTGCCCCAGCTTGAAGTAAAGATCGTCGGTAAAGAGCGCGTCAAACTGCGCGCCGATCAATCTGCCCTTGGCAAGCAGCGCGCCGTTTTGCTTGATAAAGGTAAAGAAATGCACGGGGGTATTGTTGTGCGTGAACACGACGGCCTCGCCGCAAAGTGCGCCCACCTTGGTGCCGCCTATGTAAAACACGTCGCAAAGGTCGCAAAGATCCCCAAGCGTGACGTCGGTTTGCTTGCTTGCAAGGCCATAGCCAAGGCGTGCGCCATCCACGAACAGCGGGATCTTGTAAGCGCGGCAGACCCCTGCAAGCGCGGTCAGCTCGGCCTTGGTGTACAGCGTGCCGTACTCGGTAGGATGCGAGATATACAGCATGCCCGGAAATACCATATGTGTAAAGCTTGCGTCCTTGTAAAACGCCTTGATCAGCGCCTCGACCTCGCAGGCCTGCACCTTGCCGTCGTGCCCGGGAACACACAGCACCTTGTGCCCCGACGCCTCGATCGCGCCCGCCTCGTGCGCGGCCACGTGCCCCGTCGTCGCGGCAATCACGCCCTCGACGGGATGCAGCATGGAATCGATGACAATGCGGTTGGTCTGCGTGCCGCCCGCCAGGAAATGCACGTCAAGGTTTTCCCTTCCGCAAGCCGCCTTGATCTTTTGCTTTGCCGATGCGGTGTATTCGTCCTCACCGTAACCCGGCTGCGGGCACATATTGGTTTCAATCAGCTTTTCGAGCACCTTAGGGTGCGCACCGATATTATAATCACATTCAAAGGATAGCATAATATTTTCTTACTCTCTTTCTTAGCCGAACGGCTAACTCGGGATCTCCGTGATCTCTGTCACGGCAATATAGTAGGTTTGTCCGTCAATGGTAACGGTAGCGGCATAGTATACCTGCTCGGGCAGATCCTCGGAGCGCAGATAAACGGCCGTGGTGATCAGATGCACGCCCGACACACTCTCATGCTCGATCGGCCCTATGGGCTTGCTTTCATTTTGCAGCGCAGTCACGGGAATTGCGCGGTGGTTTTGATAGACGAGCTGACCATTCTGCGTGTACGCGCTGCCGATAACCAGGCAATCGTCCATATGACAGACGAACATGGTCTCAACCAATTCTCCGTCCACGTGCAAATTGAAGCGATCCAGCTGCTGCACACTCAGATAATCCTGCTTGATGCGCTGCTCCAGCTCGCGCTCGTAACGTCTTTCCACAATGCGCGGTGCCAGCGTGACGGCTGTGACGCAAATCAGAATCATGGCCAGCGTGTACAGCACCAGCACGCTCAGATTGGTGCGCATGTATTCCTTTTGCGGGCGAAGCACGTATGCGGGATCGGGCAGCACCTCGAGCACGGTATCGGTATAACGCTCGCCGCGCTCCATAGCCTCCAGCTCCAGCTTTGCCGTGCGCACAAAGGAATAGTCCTCATTCCAGGATGCGGCCTTTTGATATTGCATCCGCGCTGCCTCGGGATTATCCAGCACGTGATCAAATACGCGGGCTGCATAAAAGGCGCGCTCGTAAATATCGACCGGGAAATCCGTCTTGGGAGGCTGTGCCAGAATCTCACGGCACCTCTCCCGATCCTTTTGTGCATACGCGCGATAGCGATCGTATATGTCGCGAAGAGCCGCTGTGCGTCGCCGGTCCTTTTCCTTGGCTGCTACCCGATCAAACGCGTCACAGACCAAGAGCAGCTTCTCGCAATCGCCAAGCTCGAAATAGCAATCCGCCAAGCCTGCAAGCCACAAATATCTCAGCCTTCTGTTCCATTTGCGCTGCGAGAGCATTTTAGAACAAAGATCGATCATGGCTTGGTGCTCGCCCGCCGCGCATTCACCTGCGATAAACAGACCGTAGCGGTTGCTTGCACCGCACTTTCGCACGATCTGCCGAAACAGGGCAAGCTCTCCTTTTCGGTACATGCCGAGCAACATGTTGTTTTGTATCACTCTCGGAAGCACTGCGCAATAGCATCCGATCAGCACGATCAGATACGTCGGCACGCGCTCCATCGTAAGAAAGAAGCAACATACCGCAAGAATGACAGTCACAATGCCGGCCACGGGCGGTGCCCAGTTAAAAAGCAAGACGTACGGCAGTGCCCTTTTTTCTACACTTTTATCAGTTTTTTGACGGTCTTTCATGAGTTTTCCTCCAAGCCTTGATGATTTCATTATATCACATTCTTTTTCTGAATGCAACAAAGGATTTGGTCCTTTGCCCGTATAGTCGCAAATATTTGTAAATAGTTCGGTGAAAACGGCAAAATTTCCATAATTTTATAAAAAAGTTCGGTCTTTGTTCACATATAACTCTTATAATATATGAGGTAAATACAACTTTAGTACTGTTCTCCGTTTCATAAGGGAGTAGTCGGCACGGGAGTGTGATGAAGTCAACAACAAGGATCTTCCTGGCTTCATCTTAAATGACGAGACTTATCTGTCCATGTTCTGCAGATAGGTCTCTTTTTTTCGGGTAAAATAAAAAATAAATATATCAAAAGATTCAGGAGGAAATGCAATGAAGTTTTATTGCACAGACAAAGAAGCGGTCCTTGAGGAGCTTGGTGCAAACGTTGAGGGCTTGACCTCTGCAGAAGCGCAGAAGCGACTTGAGGCAAACGGCAAGAACAAGCTGGCTGCCGCTAAGGGCAAATCCATCATCCGCAGATTCTTGGAGCAACTGGCCGATCCCATGATCATCATTCTGCTGGTTGCTGCGGCCATCTCCGGCGTGCTGGCGTTTGTCGAGAACGAAGGCTTTGCCGACGTCATCATCATCCTTGCAGTCGTCATCATCAACGCAGTTCTTGGCGTATACCAGGAAAGCAAGGCTGAAAAGGCGATCGAGGCCTTGCAGGAAATGTCCGCCGCTACCTCTAAGGTGCTGCGTGACGGCAAGGTTCAGATCATCCACAGCGAGGATCTGGTCGTGGGCGATATCATTCTGCTTGAAGCAGGCGACGCTGTTCCCGCAGACGCAAGAATCCTTGAAAACGCATCTCTGAAGGTTGAAGAGGCTGCGCTGACCGGTGAGTCGGTTCCCGTTACCAAGTTTATTGACGTTATTTACCTCAAGGAAGGCGAAAAGGACGTGCCCCTGGGCGACAGAAAGAACATGCTCTACATGGGATCGACCGTGGTTTACGGCCGCGGCACCGCTGTTGTGACCGCTACCGGCATGGAAACCGAGATGGGTAAGATTGCAGGCGCGCTGTCCGAGGCTGAAGAGGGTCAGACTCCCCTGCAGCTCAAGCTTGCTCAGCTTTCCAAGATCCTGACCTGGCTGGTGCTTGGCATCTGCGTAGTCGTATTTGCCGTACAGGTCATCCGCGAGGGTAACTTCAGCTTTGCTGACACCATTCTTCCCTCCTTCATGGTCGCCGTTTCTCTGGCGGTTGCAGCAAGTCCCGAGGGTCTTGCAGCAGTCGTGACCGTCGTGCTTTCGATCGGCGTGACCAATATGTCCAAGCGTAACGCAATCATCCGCCGCCTGACCGCCGTTGAGACGCTGGGCTGCGCACAGATCATCTGCTCGGATAAGACCGGTACGCTGACCCAGAACAAGATGACCGTTGTTGACCACTTCGGCGACAACGAGGAATATATTGCCAAGGCTATGGCACTCTGCTGCGACGCAGAGCTTGACCACGAGGGCAACGTCACCGGTGAGCCCACCGAGGCCGCCCTGGTCGTTTGGGCCGACAAGCTTGGCATGAAGAAGTATGACCTGAAGACAAGTGCTCCCAGATGCGGTGAAGCTCCCTTTGACTCGGGCAGAAAGATGATGTCCACCGTGCACACCACGGACGATAAGACCGTTCAGTACACCAAGGGCGCGCCCGACGTTGTCATCGGCAAGTGCACGCACTACCTCAAGGATGGCGTAGCCGTTCCCATGACCGAGGAATATAAGAGCTCCATTCTCGCAGCAAACAAGGCAATGGCAGACAAGGCGCTGCGTGTGCTGGCTTGCTCCGAGCGCGTATGGAACGCTCAGCCCGACAGCTTCGAGGCTGACTTCCTTGAAACCGACCTTTGCTTCGTTGGCCTTTGCGGTATGATCGACCCCGTTCGTCCCGAGGTTAAGGACGCGATCGTACAATGCCGCGGCGCGGGCATCCGTCCCATCATGATCACGGGCGACCACGTTGACACCGCAGTTGCAATCGCCAAGGAGCTCGGCATTATCACCGAAGAGACCTACGCGATCACGGGTGCGCAGCTCAACGACATGGACGACGCGGAATTCGAGTCCAAGTTCATGAACATCAGCGTTTACGCACGCGTACAGCCCGAGCACAAGACCAGAATCGTCAACGCTTGGCGTAAGGCAGGCTACGTTACCGCTATGACCGGTGACGGCGTAAACGACGCTCCCTCCATTAAGTCCGCAGACATCGGCGTTGGTATGGGTATCACCGGTACCGACGTTACCAAGAACGTTGCCGACATGGTGCTGACCGACGACAACTTTGCCACCATCGTAGGTGCAGTTGAGGAAGGCCGCCGTATTTACGACAACATCCGTAAGGCGATCCAGTTCCTGCTCGGCTCCAACATGAGTGAGGTTATCTCGATCTTTACCGCAACCTTGCTCGGCTTTACCATTCTCGAGCCCGTACACCTGCTTTGGATCAACCTTGTTACCGACTGCTTCCCCGCACTTGCGCTGGGTATGGAAAAGGCTGAGCCCGACATCATGAACCGTAAGCCCAGAGACGCAAAGGCAGGCGTATTTGCAGGCGGCATGGGCGTAGATATCCTGTACCAGGGCGTGCTGGTTTCCATTCTGACTCTTGCATCCTACTTCATCGGTCACGCGATCGCAGGCGATGCCGCAAACGGTGACCACGGCATGACCATGGCGTTCCTGACCATGTCCATGGCTGAGATCTTCCACAGCTTTAACATGCGTTCCCAGCGCGGCAGCATCTTCAGACTGCCCTCTCAGAACTGGGCACTGTGGCTGGCCGGTGCAGGCGCGCTGCTTGCAACCACGCTGGTTTGCGAGATTCCCTTCCTTGCAAACGCGTTTGGCTTTGCTTCGGTTGGTATCGTGGAATACGCAATCGCAATCGGCCTGGGCCTGACTATGATCCCCGTAGTCGAGATCGTCAAGCTGATTCAAAGAGCCGTTGCAAAGAGAAAAGAAAAGTAATCAATATAAAGAAGCGACCGTCTTATGACGGTCGCTTTTTGGTTATTGGGCGGGCGACCATAGGTCGCCCCTACGGATTATCCTTGTCAAGCAAGAAGTATTACCATATGCTCGTAGGGGCGACCTGCGGTCGCCCGCATCTTTCCTACGAAAGATCGTGTACAATCTGTGCGCAACAGAGCACCTTTTCCGCCAGCATTCCCTTATTGTAATAATAATGGTTTGCCGCCTCGTAGCCGATGCGGGGATTTTTTTGCATCAGGGCATAAAGCTCCAGCGCGGTCTGCAGCTCGTCACGGGCAATCTTGCGCATGCGCTCGACGTCTCCCCGATCTCTTGCAAGAATAAAGCAGATCTGCGCGTAAGAAGAGCGGAAGATGGCGTCGGCGGCCTTGGCCATTTGCACAAATTCGCAATCGGGCATGCCGTCAAGTAAGGCGACGCCTGCGCTCCAGCCCTCGCTCAAAATGCGCCATTGCTCGGCATACACCTCGCGCGGGTAGATCGCGCGCCAGGAGTCCAGCGCGTCGTAAGAGTAGCAGGTCATAGTCACGGGAAAGCCGCTCGGGCTTACGTAAAGCAGATTGGATGGCCCCGGATTCTGTGGGCCATAGTAAAGGCTGCGCACATCAAACGGAAAGGCTGAAAAAGCCTCGGAGAAAGCCTTTGAGGCTTTCTCCACGGTATCTGCCCACTCGCCAAACTCTTGCGCCAGCAGCGAAAAATATGCCTGCTCGGAGGGGTCACGCAAGCACTCGGACGCGATCTTGAGGCTGATCGAAGGATATCCCCCAAGCGTCCAGGAAAGCATTAAATGCTCCACGCCCCCTTCGCGAAGTCCCATCATATGCTCGCGGATCAGATCAAACACGGGCAGATACGGCAGGGTGCTGCACTCCCAACTGGAATTGACCTGCACCTTGGCCGAGACCTGGTGTCCGCGCTCGCGTGCATACTCCCACACGCTCTTTGCCAGCGGTGCAGGCCCCGGGATCGAAATACTGTAATCACGCACATGGCCGCCAACCCCGCCGCGCTCAAATTCCAGCATGGCCTCGCTGTTGCTTTGTATGATGATCTCAGGCGGCAGCATGTCGATGCAGGTGCGCATCTGCTGCTCGGTCATATAATCATCCCACGCCCAAGTCCAGGCGATGGTGCGTATGTCGGGGTCCACCGCTCTGGATTCCTCACAAATGGCGCAAAGCACCTCGGCAACCAACCGCTCGATGGGCACGTCGCGGCACACGGGGCATTCCTCGCCGCTCATTCTGGACTTGCAATGCGTCAGATTCTCCGAGCAGGTGATCACGAAAAATCCGCCGAGCCCGGGTGCGCTTTTACAAAGCGTGCGCACGGCCGAGCGCAAGTATGTCATGACCGCAGGATTTTGCGTGCAAAGCGCGCTGTAATCTGCGTCGCGCTTACCAAGCAGCTCGGGATGCGCGTCAAAGAATGCGTTGGGCATGCAGCGCGGCTCGTTGAGATACAAATACACTTTTATATCATAGGCCGCCGCACGCGCGATCAGCTCGCGCAAGCGCGCCTGACGCTGCTGCCACCCTTCGGAATACGACTCGTCAAATGGGAACGGCACCAGCTGATACAGCACCGCAGGCAGCCACACGGCGTTGACACCCAGCTCGCGGTACATGGCCAGCATTTCATCGGGATAAGAGAGCGAAATATCCGAATCGAGTGCCGTTGCGTAAAGACCGCAATAGGAATAGATCATGCGCAACCCGTCTGCGCTCGGTGTACCGCTCCTCTGCTTGCTCCCTTCAAAAAACGCAAACGGGGGCTTGCCCTCAAAAAGACCCGAAAAGTGCTCCTTGACCAGTGCCTTGATGCGGGAAAGCTGTGCCCTTTGCGCCCCGTCAAGCACGGGCAGCTCGATCTTCTCGCAATACGGCTTATATCCGCCCAGCTTTTCGCCAAAAAAGTCGTCCTCTTTGAGCGCACTTGCCAGTCTCTCTTCGCTCCAATCCAGCAAAAGAAGCAAATTCTCATAAGGCAGGACGTGCCAGGCGTTGCGGATGGTGGTAATATACCCGCGCGTCTGCCATGCGGGGTTGACGTTTTGCGCAGGCAGCCCCATCTCGTCGGCCGCTTGCATGACGGCAGAGAGCGGCAGCTGCAAGGCAAGCGCGATACGCTCTGCGGGCACGGTCTCCCACAAGCGGAACACAGCTGCATGGAAGCGGCTTGGAAAATGCGGGAATTCCATATGCACCTCGGGGCGCACGGGCGGCAATTTCGGATAAGACATAAGCACCTCCAAAAAATTCTGCCACCATTATACCACATGTTTTCCCTCTTTGCAACAAAGCATTTCGCAGAATTTGCTTTATCTTGCTAAAATGACTTGCAAAATCATTTTCCCTATGCTACAATAAGATATCACCCATATGGAGGTATTTTATGGAATTCAGCGTCAATCATCCCATACTATTTGTAATCGTGGGTGCCATTATCGCGCTGGTATTGGCACAATCCGTCTTTTTCTTGGTGCGCGCGGTCAAAAGAGCCAAAGCGCTCGGCATCGCAAAAGGCACCGTGACCAAAACCATCACCTCGGCAGCGCTTTTCACCATCGCACCCGCAGTTGCTATCTTAGTCGGCGTGGTCGCGCTCTCCAAGAGCCTTGGCCTTGCGCTCCCCTGGCTGCGACTTTCGGTCATTGGCTCGATCACCTATGAGACCGTTGCCGCGGGCAACGCCATCGAGGCTGCAGGACAGACCATGAGCGAGCTTGTCACCGATCCTTCTATCTTTATCACCATTGCCTGGGTCATGACCGTGGGTATTGGCGCGGGCCTTGTATTCGTTCCCTTTGTCACCAAAAAGCTGCAGAGCGGCATGTCCAAGATTGGTATGAAGGATAAAAAATGGGGCGAGATATTCAATAACGCCATGTTCCTTGGTATGATCTCGGCATTCCTCGGTTACGTATTCTGTGACGTTGGCCTTGTGATCAAGGGCGATTTTTCGGGATTGATCCCCGTATGCGTCATGGCGGTTTCTGCCGTAGTCATGGCGGTGCTTGGCTTGATTGCCACTAAGACCAAGATCCGCTGGCTGACCGATTACGCGCTGCCCGTCAGCTTGGTTGCGGGCATGGCCAGCGCAATTCCCTTTACTGCATTACTTGGATGAGGTGAATTATGAAGAAAACTATGTCTTATATGGATAGCGTTCACCATTACGGACGCATTTGGGGCATTATCGTAGGCTCTGTACTGCTACTCTTCCCCGTCGCGCTTTCTCTGATCTTCGGTGTGCTCCCCAACTGGAGCGTGCTGCTCAAGGGCGTCATCGCCACCGCTCCCATGTACTGGGCGGTCGGTATCGTCGAGATCTTTACTTACGTGCCCATGCTGGGTGCGGGAGGCACGTACCTTTCCTTTATTACGGGTAACATCTCCAACTTAAAGCTGCCCTGCGCCATCGACGCCATGGAGCGCGCGGGCGTCAAGGCCAGCGATGAGGAGGGCGAGGTCATTTCCACCATCGCCATTGCTGCATCCAGTATCGTGACCACGCTGATCATCATCCTGGGCGTTGTCTGCATCGTGCCGCTGACCCCCGTGCTGGAAGCGCCCGTGCTCGCGCCCGCGTTTGACATGATCCTGCCTGCACTCTTCGGCGGTCTGGCGGTGGTATTCATTTCCAAAAACCTCAAGCTTTCGATCGCGCCCGTCATTCTTATGCTGGTGCTGTTCATCTTCATCCCCGCGCTCAACGCAGGCACGGTGGGCATTATGGTGCCGGTCGGTGTGATCGTGACCGTGATCTACGCAAGAATCCTTTACAAGAAAGGAGCGCTTTGATCTATGTGGGCCATTCCGATCGTAGCAATCATCGTCATTTTTTTAGCCGTCATTCTGATCCGTGCGCTTGCTTTCAAGCCAAAGGCGCAGCCGCCCGTGGACGAGACCCCCGTGGAGTTTGACCGCGAGCGCGCCACCGAATCGCTCCGCACCTTAGTGCGCTGCAAGACGGTATCCTACCGCGATCCCGCTTTGGAGGACGACGCGGAATTTGAAAAGCTGATCGACTCCCTTCCCTCTCTGTATCCGAGCGTTTTTGCAACCTGCACCATGCAGCGCATGCCCGACCGAGGCCTGCTCTTTCATTGGAAGGGCAAGACCGACGGCAATCCCGCCGTGCTGATGGCGCATTACGACGTAGTACCCGTCAACGAGGACGCCTGGGACGTGCCCGCATTCGAGGCCATCTTAAAGGACGGCTGCGTCTGGGGACGCGGCACGCTTGATACCAAGGTCACCTTCAACGGCATTCTGTTTGCGGCAGATACGCTGATCGCCGAGGGCTTCACTCCCGAATGCGACGTGTATTTCGCATTTTCGGGCGGTGAGGAGGTCAACGGCAAGGGGGCATCGCATATCGTCGATTACTTTGAGCAGAACAAGATCGAGCCCGCATTCGTGCTGGACGAGGGCGGCGCGGTGGTCGAGAACGTATTCCCGGGGGTCAAAGCGCCCTGCGGCATGATCGGCATTGCCGAGAAAGGCATGATGGACGTCAAATACACCGTCAAGTCGGGCGGTGGACACGCATCCGCTCCCAAGCCGGGCGCACCCGTGGACAGACTCAGCAAGGCCTGCGTGCGTATGGTCTCTCATCCCTTCAAGGCAAAGCTGACGCCCCCCGCTGCCAAAATGTTTGACACGCTGGGCCGTCATTCCTCCTTTGTTTACAAGGTGATCTTCGCCAATATCCGTCTGTTCTTGCCCGTGCTTGACATGATCTGCAAGAAGAGCGGCGGTGAGCTCAATGCGCTCATGCGCACCACGGTCGCCTTTACCCAGATGCAGGGCTCGTCGGCATCCAACGTCATTCCGCCCGAGGCGTCCTTGGTATCCAATATCCGCTTAAATCCCGCGGACGATATGGACTCGGCGCTTGCTTATATCAAGAAAACGGTCAAAGACGAAAACGTAGAGGTCACAAGGCTTCACGGCATGAACCCCAGCCGCATCTCGCGCACCGATTGCGCGGGCTGGGATAAGGTTGCAAGCGCGGTGGCATCCACCTGGAAGGGCTGCATCGTCTCGCCTTACCTGATGGTGCAATGCTCGGACTGCCGCCATTGGGGCCGCATTTCGGATCGCGTCTACCGCTTCTCCGCCATGGATCTGACAAGCGCAGAGCGCGCCACCATCCACGGTAACAACGAAAAGATCAGACTGGAAACACTTCACCATTCGGTCGAGTTTTTCATCAGATTGATCAAGAAGTGCTGAACATAAAAGAGGCTGTCATTTATGACAGTCTCTTTTTCTATGAACAGTTCAGGATATGAAGGATCGTCCGTATGGGAACCCCACCGTCGCTTCGCGCCACCTCCCGCAGCGGGGAGGCTTTATTTCGGGCAACCTCGCCTCTTGGCTGAGCAAGACGGTAACGTTACCCCCAAAAACTTTCACCCAAACAGATAAACGAACAAAGACGGACGCGTAAATAAGCCTCCCCGCTG
>CAZCRV010000008.1:0-22644 GCA_964501175.1 uncultured Clostridium sp. | reverse complement strand
ATCCTATTTCTTTTTTGCGAAACTTTTGAGAGGGGAATTGAACGCAGTGAACAAAACAACCTAAATGGTTGTTTTGCGAACGGTGACCGAAGCATTTTGCGAAGCTCTCCTTTCACCATTCGGGGAGTTTGCTTCGCAAAATGCAAGAGCAATTCCCCTCAGGTCTACCAAATAGAGAAAGAGGATGCCATCGGCAGCCTTTTCTTTTTCTTTTTCTTTTTCTTTTTTCATCAATTGTTATAAGCGATTTTTACCATTTATTGATCCAGATATACATTTCGTTAAAAATTCTTGACAACACGCGCAAGATTTGGTAGAATGATAGCAGAAATCAACAACAGAAAGGGGATGCTTATGAACAAAAGAAATCTGCTATCCTTATTCCTGTGTTTGTGCTTGACTTTTGCTATGCTTCTGCCCACCTTGACTGCTTGCAACGACGAGGGTGGCGGCGAGTTTGATACGACCGAGATACTCACGAGCGCAGAGACCACAGACCCCAAGGCCTCCGAACAAGAGAGTCAACCGAATCCCGAAGATTCCGAAACCTCGCCCAAGACCGAGCAGGTGACAGACGACGTGACAGAGCCCGGCACGACCGAGCCAGAAACCGAGCTAGTGACCGAGCCGCCCGAGCCTGCGCAGACCTATTCCTTGCCGATATTGCGCATTGAAACGACCGACGGGTACGACATCGTTGATAAGGAAAACTATAAGACCTGCACGATTACCTTGGAGAATTGCTCCGATCCCATGACGTTTGAGGACGTCAGCGCCAACATCCGCGTGCGCGGCAACTCTACAGCTGTGACCGAGAAAAAGCCTTTCCGCATCAAATTCGATAAAAAGAGAAACATGCTGGGGCTCAACGACGGCGCGAAATGCAAATCTTGGTGTCTGATGGCCGATTACTATGACTATTCGCTCATGCGCAACAGCCTTTCCTTCCGCATGTGCGACGTGCTTTTGGACGGCTATTCCTTTGCCTCCGATTGCGCATGGGTCGAGGTGTACGTCAACGGTGATTACCGCGGTGTTTACCTGCTTTGCGAGCAAACACAGATCAATTCGCACCGCGTGGACATCTATGAAAAGGCCGACGACGAGACAAGCGTGGAGATCGGATATTTAATGGTTGGCCAGGGCGGCAGAACCGACGAGCCCAATACGGTGCAGATCGGCTTTGGCGGCTTACCCATTACCGACCTTGAAGGTACGACTATGGGCTTTGGCGGCGGTAATTTCTCGCTTTCGTCGGGAGATTACACAAAAGAGCAGATCGACTTTTGTGCCAAGGTGGTGGGAAACATCGCTTACCTTTGCAGCGCAGCCATCGGTGAAAATGAATATTACGAGCTGGACGAGAACTGGGAGCTCGTGCCCAAGACCACATTCAACGGCACGACAAAGGCAGAGAAGCAGATCGAGACCATTGCCGCATACGTGGACATTGAGTCTGCCGTGCGCATCTACATGACCGACGAGATCGTCAAGAACCTCGACTCGGGTACGTATAACATGTACATCGACCTCTCGCCCGACGGCGCGAAAAAGCTGACCTTCGGCCCGCCCTGGGACTACGACTTTGCGCTTGCCAACACCAAATATAACTCCACGCATTCGTCCAAGGGCATGTACGCAGCTAACTTCTCGTACAGCGACGGCATGCGCGTCAATACCTGGTTTGTCATGTTCTGCCAGGCCGAGTGGTTCAGAGAAATGTGCAAGCCTGTCTGGATGGAGAATCGTGACGAGCTGTTTGCCATTTGTGAGAACATTTTGGTGGACACAGCGACGCACAAGGCTGCATTTGACCGTAACTTTGATCGCTGGAGAATTCTTGGCACGATGAATCAAGGTCACCAGGCGGACGACGTATACGGCTTTGAGACGCACGAGGATGCGGCCAATTACGTATACAACTGGCTCTATAAGCGTCTTGTCTACCTGGATACCGTTTGGGGCGACCGCGTGATCGAGGAGCCCGAGGGCAACAAGGTGTTCTCTCGTATCGATTTTTCCGAGAGTGACCGCAGCGATCTGTTCGTGGACTTCAACAACTCCGCAGGCCAGTTCAAGGATAACAGCTATTACCGACTCAAGGTGCTTGAGGGGCACGATCCTTACGTGCACGTTAAATACGAGGAAAACGGCGCGAAGCTGAATGCAGATGATTATAGCGTGATCGAGATCACCTACCGTATTCCTACCAAGAATGCGTTGGATGATTACAGCGCAGAGATCTTTTTGTGTACGGGGCAGTATACGCATCCGACGGGCGGCGTTTCGGTGTATTTCGAGCTTGTCGCGGACGGGGAATGGCATACCGCGCGTATCCCGCTGCCCACGCAGTATTGGAGCGGTGACGTGCATCAGATTCGTTTGGATTTCTTCAACGGCTGCGAGCGCGGCGATGAATTCCATCTGCAAAGCATTGTTTTGACTAATTAAAAAGAATATTCACCTTGTAGGGGGCGACGTCCTCGACGCCCCCGGGGCGGTACAAACTAACTAAAATCATGCAAAAAGTAGTTTGTGCTTACCCGGGGCGTCGGGGACGTCGCCCCCTACGGCTCGATGTTATCCTTCATGTTGTTTTGCAAGCACGCAAAAGATCCCGCACCCCTTGGCAAAACACCTCCGGTTGATCAAAAAACACGGTGTGCGCCTGGTCGGGAATGCGCAAAAGCCGCTTGTCGGGGGCACAGATGCGGCGGAAATAGCCCTCGATCATGTCGGCAGGGCAGATGCGGTCGTCGTCGGCACAAAGAAAATAGACAGGCACGCGGAAATCGGGCGGCAGACGGCGCAGGTCAAATTCCATGCTCAGATATTCGATCAAAGGGTATTCGTGCGCAAAATAGGCATGCCCCAAGAGAATCTGCCGCAGCTTCCAGCGCAGGTCGCGCATGTGGCAATCGGGCGAGAGCAGACCGGTGCGAAAATAGGCCGAGAGCGGCTTGCAGGAGCGGTTTTTCCTATACGCACAGGTCGCGTCGCGCAAGGATGCGTATGCCAAAAAGCCCTTTTTGGAAAACTGCATGTCGCTGTGCGCAAATTTCTCGATCTCTTTGTCCAAAATCTCGGCGCGAGCGACGTCTCCATGCGCCCGTGCGTCGTCAGCAGCATTTTTGGCCGCCAGCAAAGCCCCCGAGAGAATGTGCACGCATTGGCAAACCGAGAGGTAGCAGACAAGCTTTTCGGGGTGCAGTTTTGCATATAGCACGCCGGGCACCGTGCCCCAGGAATAGCCCAGCAGAATGATGCGGGGTTGATCAAAACGAGAGCGCAAATAGTCCACCAGCCCATCAAGATCGGCAAGAATCTGCTGCGTGCTGATGGGCGAATCCTTGCCGCGGCTTTCGTAATAGGTGCGCCCGCAGCCGCGCTGATCCCAGTTGACGATGGTGTAATCCTGCTCCAGCTGCTTTTGATAGTGGTAGGACAGGCAAGAGGTGGGATTTCCCGGGCCGCCATGCAAAAACAGAATGATGGGGTTTCGCACGTCCTGCCCGCGGATCTGAATATATTGCCGAATGCCGCCAAGCGGCACGTAGCTGCATTCCTCTATGCCGCGCTCGGACACGATGCTGTGCTTGTAAATCTGCCGCCCGCGCGTCAGGGCAAACGCGCAAGGAATTGCCAGCGCAGGTACAACCATGGATAAGATGCTCATAAAAAACTCCCCCGATTTGAGTAATACTCTTATTGTTATGCAAAGCAGGGAATTTATGCTTGTTTTAGATATTTTTATCCGACGTACCGACACTCGGGGATGCTGTGGGAGCAAGCCTCGCATAACACATGGGGTGAAATACGTAATATGCTGTTTATCATAAAAAAGCGACCTTCATGCAAGGTCGCTTTTTACGATGCTTATGACGTATCCCTCGGGGGCTGGTGGCGTGATCAATCCAAGTCCGCAAACGGTATTGCATACAGGGTCGTATGCAATTTGGGTCAGATCGGTCGAGATACCCGTGCCGGTCATCTTGACGTAAGCTTCCTTGGCCGTCCAGGTACGATAAAACCGCGCGCAGATCTCGGGATCGGTCACGCTCTCGGCTGTGGCCTCGCAGCCGCCCAAAATATACGCCGCCTCGATTTCGGTAAAATATCGACCGACAAGCCCCGCGCGAAACGGCTTTATTTGCTCAATATCCGCGCCGATTGGTTTGTCCGACACGGCACACAGCACGTATTGTCCGCTGTGGCTGAGGTTAAAATAAAAGGGAACGTCAGCCCTTGGCTTGCCCTTATGTCCGATCGTAAACGCGATCTCCTCGGGCGTCTTTCCGCTTGCATCCGCCAGCATTCTGCGCGCCAACATATCGGCGCAAAGGCAGCGGCGGCGGTCGTCCTCGTAACGAAAACGGTCGGCGCGCGCGCGTCGCTCCTCGTCGGCGGCGCGATACATCTCTGCATACTGCTGCTCGTCAAAGTCGTTTATATTGCAGATCTCATATCTCATATCGCACCTCCTTTGGAAAAAATCATCTCGTAGGGGCGACCTGTGGTCGCCCGCGGGCGATTCGTGAATCGCCCCTACGCCTTGGCCGCCTTGTGGGGCGGTGGCTTGTTGCTTCCATGATCGGCGGGCGCACACAGTGCGCCCGCTACGGATGTCTGGATTCTAATTGCCATTATATCAAAGCTTTGCACCTAAGTCAAGCAAAATCTTGACATGTGGGGCAATTTGCGCTATAATGATGATAATACAACGTAAGGAAAACGGTATGAAGATCAAAAATTACTCGTTTGAAACAGATAAACTGCGCCGCAGTCTGCGCATCGCGCTTGTGTCCGACCTGCACAGTCGCGAGCCGCTTGCCGTGATCGAGGCGGTGGGCAAGATTCGCCCCGACCTCATATGCATTGCGGGAGACTTGACCGAGGCGTTGGACGGCAGTATGGACGACAAAAATACCTACGGCTTTGCAGCCCTTGGTGCGCTTTGCGCCATCGCGCCCACGTTTTACGCACCGGGCAATCACGAGATTGCGGCCTATCACCATCATCGCTTCAAAAAAGAGCTGTTGTCGGGTATGGACCGCATCAGCGAGGCAAACAGGGAGCGCATCAAGGCCACGGGCGCGCACTTTTTGGAAAACACCTATGAAGTATGGCAAGGCATTGCCATCGGAGGCCTTGGCTCGGGGATGCTTGAACCCGACCGCAAGCCGCGCGTGGACGACCTTAGCGAATTTTTCGCCTATGATGGCGTCAAGATTCTGATCTGCCATCACCCCGAGTATTACGGCAAGTATCTGCGCGAGCGCGACGTGGACTTAGTGCTTTCAGGGCACGCACACGGCGGTCAATGGCGATTGTTCGGCCTGGGGCTTTACGCGCCCGATCAGGGACTTTTCCCCAAATACACCTCGGGCGTGCACGAGGATACGCTGGTTATTTCCAAAGGAACTGCCAACACGGGCGGCATCATTCCGCGCTTATTTAATCCGCGCGAGGTGGTCTGCGTCCAAATCAATGAAAATAAGGAGAGAAAATTATGAAAATTCTGGTTGTCGTAGATATGCAAAACGATTTTATCGACGGTGCGCTGGGCACGGCCGAGGCTGTCTCAATCGTACCCGCAGTCAAGGCGCTGATCGAGGGCTTTGACGGTAAGGTGCTTTTCACGCGCGACACGCATTTTGATAATTACATGCAAACCGAAGAGGGCAAGCATCTGCCCGTACCGCATTGCATAAAAGGTACGGACGGCTGGCAGATCCGCCCCGAGCTGGACGCGCTGCGCACAACACAGGCCATCGACAAGCTGACCTTTGGCTCCAAGGAGCTGATCTCGCTGCTGGCAGAGGAGCAGGAGATTGAGAGCATCACGCTGTGCGGCCTTTGCACAGATATCTGCGTCATTTCCAACGCGCTCTTGATCAAGGCCTACTATCCCGAGATCCCGCTTTACGTAGTAAAGTCCGCCTGCGCGGGTGTGACCCCCGAGAGCCATAAGAATGCACTTGACGCCATGAAGATGTGCCAGGTGGAGATTATTTGACATGGGAAAAGGCGGCAAAAAGAAGCAAAAGCGAGGATACGTGAGAAAAGAGGATTTCATCGTGCCGTTGGCGTATTTTCACCGCTATGGTCTGCCTATTTTGATCGTATGCGGAGCGATGGTATGCCCGCGCCGTCTGCTTGCTTTGGGGATTGGCTGCCTTGTGCTTGCAGCGTGGTCGTTCGTGGGATACAAGTGCAGATGGAAGCATATCTTTTGCTCGTATCAAAACGCTTATCATGCGAAAATGACCCCAAACGATATCGACTGGGATTGGATAAGCAAGGTGGATGCCTATGGAGTGCCCGCATTTTTTGCGGTGATGGGAGTCGTCGGCGTGATCACGTCAATCTTTGTGGAATGACCGACTTGGAAAGGAACTGTTATGAACGACCGTGAACTGATAGAATTATTCGCCGCGCGCCACCTGCAGGCCATCGCGCAAACAGAGGCAGCGTACAAGGCGTACTGCACGGGGATCGCACAAAGCATTCTGCAGGACGCGCAGACAATCGAATCCTGCGTGGGCAAGACCTGGATGCTCGCGTGGGATCTCGTGCCCGAGCAAAAGCCCGAAAATCTCAAGCTTTTCGTGGGAAAGCTGACGCGCAAATCAAGCCTTGAGCATCTTGTAAACGAGCCCGAGAGCGCCTCTGCCGAGCTTGTGCAGGTGCTTGCCGAGTTGGGTGAACTCGCGTCCGACGAGGCAGACCCCAGCGCGCAGATCCCGGACGAGAAATTTTTGCACGTTCTGAATACGTTCTTGCAAGGACTGCCCGAGCGCGAACGTTGCATTTTCGTGCGCCGCTACTACTTTGCGGAAAGCATCGAGCGCATCGCGCTGCGCTACGATCTGACAAGGGCCGACACGGTGCAGATACTCGGCATCGTAAAAAACGGGCTGCGAGCGGTACTCGGGCGCAGAGTTCGCATGCAGGAGCTTTCTGCGCTTATGCTGATAGGCGAGATAGATCCCGCGCTGATCGAGCGCTCTGAGCATTACAAGCCCGCGCGTCGCGTGCGTCGCAAGCGCCGCAAGCTCAAAAAAGTGCATAAGGTGCTGATCATCCTTGCAGCCGTGCTGCTTTTGCTGATCGTTGTGCCCGCGTTTACCGCATGGCTGATCGACGGCTACGTGCAGCGCGAGTGGGATGAGTACGACGGCACCGCGCTTGGCGTGCTGGACTATTTTCTGACGCAGGACGAGAACCTTGTGTCCAATCTGATCGGTGAAGACGGCAGGGAAACGCTTCACCAAAGGATAGATGCCGCAGGCGGGGCTGCGCAGATCGTGCTGCACGGCTCGGAAGGGTTGATATATCAATCCTTGGAGAACGGTACCTGCATGGTCACGGGCATGGTCTGGAAAGGGGATAAGCACGTGCTGATCCCCATGATCTCTCCCGAGGGTGAGATCGTCGTGGCGATCGACGCGCACGCCTTTGATCAGAATCGGGCGATTACCGAGGTAACCATCCCGATCACCGTTTTGCAGATCGAAAGATTTGCATTCCAGGGCTGCGAGAGCCTGCAGGCGGTGCATCTTCCCGCAAGCTTGCAGCGCATTGGCGTGGGCGCATTCCGGAATTGCAAAAATCTGACCTCGCTGCATATTCCCGCAAGCGTATCTCAAATCGGCTCGGGCATCCTGAGCGGCTGCACAGCTCTTGAGAGCATTACGGTCGATCCCTTGAATCTCTTTTATCACAGCAAGAACAATTGCCTGATCAGCACCGCAGACGGGATGCTGCTCGCCGGATTTGGCAGCAGCGTCGTCGTGCCGGATTACGTCAAGGGCATTGAGATCAGCGCGTTTGAAAATCAAACCAAGCTCAATGAGATCCATATTCCCGAGGGCGTGACCAGCATTGGAGAAGAAGCGTTTTCCAATTGCTATTATCTGGAACGCATCACGCTGCCCAAGAGCCTTGATAAGGTCGGCTACCGCGCATTCGTGGGCTGCACAAGGCTTGACGAGGTGTACTACGCAGGCTCTGCACAGGATTTTGGCAAAATTGAGCTCCAGGCAGAGAACACCTGGCTGCAAAACGCGGATATTCAGTACGATTATGAACCCGAATCATAAAGTAAGCCCGCCAACGGCACAGCCGTTGGCGGGCTTTTGTATGGAATTGCGGTAGGGGCGAACTGTGTTCGCCCGCGGGCGTTCGAATTTCGGCATAGCCGAAATATAACGCCCCTACGTGTTGGGTTTGGCTGCATTATTACGCATTCAGCGTCTTTTTGTAACCGTCAAGCTTGGAGGTCACTTCGTCCTTGTTCTTACCAAGCAGCAGGAAATAGAACTTGATCTTGGGCTCTGTGCCCGAAGGACGAACCACGATCACGTCGCCGTTGGTCAGCTTGAAGTACAGTACGTTGGATTTGGGCAGCCCCGTGGGAGTCTTTTTGCCGGTTGCAAGCTCGGTAAAGGTCTCGGTCTTGTAGTCACCGAACAGCTCAACGGGTACGTCACCAAAGGTTGCGGGGGGATCGTTGCGCAGCGTGTCCATCATGGCAGCCATGCGTGCAGCACCGTCCAGGCCCTCCATGTAGATCTCTACGTTGGTCTCGTAGCAGTAGCCGTAGCGTGCGTACAAGCCCCGGAGCGCGTCACCCAGCGTCATATTCTTTGCCTTGTAATAAGCGGTCATTTCGCAGATCAGCATAGAAGCCACGACGGCGTCCTTATCGCGCGCATACGTGCCCTTGAGGTAGCCGTAGCTTTCCTCAAAGCCGAGAATGAACGAGCCGTATCCCTTGGCCTCGTAGTTCTTGATGACCTCACCAATAAACTTAAAGCCGGTCAGCACGTTGTGCATAGTCACGTTGTGCGCGGCGCAAATGGCAGCCGCCAGCTCGGTGGAAACGATGGTCTTGACTGCGTAAGGATGATCGGGCATGCTGCCGGTCTCCTCATAAGCGGTCAGAATGTAGTCAAGAAGTAAAGCACCCATCTGGTTGCCGGTAATGGTCATAAACGAGCCGTCCGCGGTCCTGGTCATGACACCCACGCGGTCGGCGTCGGGGTCGGTTGCCACGATCAGATCACTGCCCACGCGGTTTGCGATCTCAATACCCAACTCAAATACCTGAGGATACTCGGGGTTGGGCTTGGGAACGGTGGGGAAGTTGCCGTCAATGATCATCTGCTCGGGAACCGTGTAAAGGTTCTTGAGGCCAATTCTTCTCATGACCTCGGGGACAAGCTTGTGACCTGTGCCGTGCAGAGGGGTATATACGATGGCAAGATCGTCAGCGACAGCCTTGACCGCATCGGGATTGACTGCCTGCGCTGTCACCTGTGCCAGATACTTTTCATCGGTCTCGGCACCCAGCATGACAATCAGGCCGTCTGCCAAAGCCTTATCAAAGTCGGCCAGCTTGACGTCCTTGAAGATATCCAGCGCTTCCATTTCCGCGCTGACCGTGTCGGCATGCTCGGGGGGCAGCTGCGCGCCATCCTCCCAGTAAGCCTTGTAGCCGTTGTATTCCTTAGGGTTGTGCGAAGCGGTGATGTTGATGCCCGCCACGCAACCGTATTCGCGCAGGGCGAAGGAAAGCTCGGGGGTGGGGCGCAGATCGTCAAAGAGGTAGGACTTGATGCCTGCGGCAGCAAGCACGCGTGCGGCGGTCTTAGCAAAGAGGGCAGAATTGTTACGGCTGTCGTATGCAATGGCAACGCCGTCGGCCAAGCGCCCCTCCTTGATAATCAGATTGGCAAGACCCTGCGTCGCATAAGCCACGGTATGTACGTTCATGGCGTTCATGCCCGTCTTCATAATGCCGCGTAAGCCAGCCGTGCCGAAAGAGAGATACGAGGTAAAGCGCAGACGGATCTCACCGTCGTTGTCACGGATGCTTGCAAGCTCTGCCTTCTCGGCGTCGCTGAGCTGTTCGCTTTCCAGCCAGCAAAGGTAATTCTTCATGTACTGTTCCATGATCGCGTTCTCCTTTATTTTGTAATATTATTGTTGCAGATTCTGCTCCAGCGCCTGTGCCAGCTGATCGGGGCAGGAGGTGGGCTTAAAGCCGCACTTGATGCCGCGCAGACGGCGAATGGCCTCTTCTGCGCTCATGCCGACCACCAAAGCAGCGACGCCCTGGGTGTTGCCGTGGCAACCGCCAACAAAAGCAGCTTCGGTGATAATGCCGTCCTCGACGACAAGGTTGATCTGTCGGGAGCAAACGCCCGTGGTCTTGTAATTGATAGTCTGTTTCATAGTTATCCATTCCTTTTTTATGTAATTATTTGATCGAATAGAATCCGATGGGAGAGATATCCGCGCAAAAGAGCGACAGATAAATCAGAAAAGGGTAAATAGATTCAGGATTGACCCCAAGGCGCAGGCGAAAGGTCTCGCTGTCGAGGGCTTTGTAGGTGGCGGTGTGCTGCACGCTGTGGCCGCAAAGGGCCGCAATGCCAAGCACTTCACCGATCTCGCTCTCATCCGTGGGTGTGCAGAGAAAATCCAGGCAATGCCCATTTTGCGGACGCAGGGGGATCAGCGACTTGCGCACCAGAGCAAAGGAGGTATAGCCATCGTTTGCTGTGGGGATGCGACAGAGCGCACAGATGCGCAGATCGTAAAGCTCGATCTGTCTGAAAAGCCCCACCATCAAGCCCTCTGCCGTGGATTCCACGGGCAGAATGCCAAATTCGCATAGCCCTTCGCGCACCTCCTGGCAAACGTCGTCAAAGTGGTGAAAGTAGGCCACGCGTCGCTGCTTGATAAAGCCGGTCAGCTCCATAAAGGCCTGCTCGGTATAGCTGTTTTGCACGTATGCCACGCGTCCCTGTGCATCCGGCGGCAAGGGAACGTCCTGTCCGAACAGCTCGGAAAACAGCGTGTTGTAAGCATCGGGGTATGCTGCGGCAATTTCTGTGCACAGCGTGATCAGATCGGCGTGCCGCATGGCGGTTGCATACGGGTTGGCTCGGTTGTCCTCCGGGAAAAGCCTCTCGCACAGCGTCAGAAGCGTATCGCGATCGGGAATCTTGGACAAGGAGAGCTCACCCACCAGCTCGCCGAGATGAAAGGCGCGCGAGAGATGCAGCGGCTGCTGCCGCTTTGCAATCTCCAAAAGATTCTGCTGCACGGTCTCGGTGGAATCCTGCGAGCTTGGCAACGCGTATGCGCGAAAATCGCCGTTCATTTACAAAAGCTCCAGCAAGGAGAAGCTATCGGAAAGGAATTTCTGCAGTTCCTCGGCAGTCAGCTTGCGCTGTGCCAGCACAGCGAGCGCATAGACGTGACCTGCGATCAGCGCGGCCTTTTCGGGATCTTGGCTGTGAAGCGTCAAAAGCTTTGCGTAAAGGGGAGAGGTCGTATTGACGACAAGCGAATATTCAGTCGGGAAATCCATGGGAGCCGCGCCCGCGCTCATGGCGTACATGCGCATCATCTCGGCCATACGCGAGGATTCCTCGGTGATGTTGAGCAGCGCGGGGATGGATGCATCCTTGAGTGGCTGATAGGTCACGCTCATCTGCTCGCTGCCGCTGACGCTGCGGAACAGCTCTGTCAGCTCGGGCTGATCGCCTGCTTCGCCATCGCCCTTGATCGCCTCGGCCACGTCCGCGTCAATTCTCTTGAATTTGACGTCGTCGCGGTAGCTCTCGAGCGCCGAGACAAACTGCGTATCCAGCGTCTTTTCAAGCACTGCTACCGAGATGCCTTGCGCGGCGAACAGAGAAATGTACTGTGCCTGCAGCGCGCGGTCTGTGGTGTAGTACACCACGCCCTCGTTGGTCTGCTTGGCCTTTTCGAGATATTCGTCGATGGTTACGTGCGTGCCGTCGGTCAGTGAAAGCAGCAGGCTGCTCTTGACGCGGTCGTAGAACTTGCGGTCACGTATCGAGGCGTACTCCACGAAAATGCGTATGTCGTTCCAGATCTTTTCGTATTGCTCGCGTTCGAGATTGCAAAGAGAGTTCAGCTTGTCTGCCACCTTCTTGACGATGTGCGCGCTGACCTTTGTAACGTAGGTGTTGTTTTGCAGGTAGCTGCGCGAGACGTTGAGCGGCAGCTCGGGACAATCCAAGACACCGCGCAGCATCAGCAGATAGTCGGGAATGACCTCCTTGATGTTGTCTGCCACAAAGACCTGGTTGTAGTACAGCTTGACCTGGCCCTCGATCGACTCATATTCCGAGCTGATGCGGGGGAAGTAGAGAATGCCCTTGAAATTGAGCGGGTAATCTGCATTGATGTGAATGTGGAACAGGGGCTCCTTGAAATCGGAGAATACCTTGTTGTAAAATTCCTTGTATTGCTCGTCGGTGCAATCGGACGGTCCCGATTGCCAGAGCGGTGTGGTATCATTGATGGGAGCAGACTCGGCTTTTTCCTCTTCGCCATCTTCGAAGTAGATCTCCACAGGCATAAACGCGCAGTACTTGTGCAGCATGCCGACAAGTCTTGTGCGGTCCAGGTATTCGCGCTCCTCGTCCGTGACATGCATGATCACGGTCGTACCGCGATCTGATTTGTCGCAAGCCTCGGTGCTGTAATTGCCACTCTCGTCGCATACCCAATGCACACCGGGAGCGTCGGTAAAGGACTTTGTGTAGATCTCGACGCTGTCGGACACCATAAAGGCAGAGTAGAAGCCCAGACCAAAGTGGCCGATGATACCGTTAGCACCACCCTCGCCCTCGTATTTCTGAATGAATTCAAAAGCACCCGAGAGCGCGATGTTGCAGATATAGGTCTCCAGCTCCTCGGCGCTCATGCCGATGCCGTTGTCCGTAACGCTGATGGTGCCCACGTCCTTGTCAAGAGACACCGTGATGCGGTATGCGCAGTCATCGCTCGGAATCTGACCAAGCGATTGCAGTCTTTTGTATTTGGTAATTGCGTCGGTCGCGTTGGAAACGATCTCACGCAAAAAGATATCCTTTTCGGAGTAAAGCCATTTTTTGATAATGGGGAAGATGTGTTCGGTATCGACAGAGATACCGCCTTTTTTGATGTTTTCAGGGTTCATGGTGATTATTCCTTGTCTTGATTTTCTTGAGTATTGACTGTGTTTTCCTGTTCTTGCTCAGCGGATTCGACTTGAGCGTTCTTTTCTTTCTCTGCAGCCTTTTGCTGCCTGCGCAGCTTCTTTTCCTCACGGCGTTTATCTGCCCATGCCTTGAGCTTTGAGTGCTCGTAATAGTAGGCCAAGTGTCTGTTCTGGTAGTGCACGGCAAGGTCGATTTCGTCCTCGGTTGCCTCCCCTCTGTAGTATTCCGCGGTGTCGGTGGGTAGGCCCTTTTTCTGCAGTCTTGCCTCGATAAACATCTTGACAAGCTCTACCATGACGGCGAACAGAGGAACCGAAATGATCAGCGCGATGGGGTTACCGTCAAAGATGGTGCCCATGACGACGATCGAGATCAGTACGCAAAGTGCGCTGACGCCCATATGCTGGCCGAGGATCTTGGGGCTGATGATATTGCCCTCAAGCTGCTGGATGAGCAGCACGAGAATGACGTAGAGTAAGAACTTGGAGGGATTGGTGATCAGTACGATAAAGCCGCCGGGGATGGCACCGATGAAGGGGCCGACGATGGGGATGATATCGGTAATACCGATCAGCGCTGCGATCAAAAGATTATAGTCCGAAATGCCGAAGATCGCAAAGGAGATCCAGCAAAGGAAGAAGATGATCATGGCGTCAAGCAGCTTGCCCTCCAGGTAGCTGCCAAAGGATTCGTTGATGATCTTGAGCACGCGGTTGATGAATTTGTTTTGCTCGTAGGTGAAGATGGCCTTGCGCATTTTTTTGACCTGCGCAAGTCTTGTTTCCTTGGTGGCAAGCAGGTGCAGCGCGATCAGAATGCTGAAGAATGCATCGATAATAAACACGTAAACCTTGCTGATCAGCGTGCCCGTGTAAGGGAACAGCTTATCAAACAGCTTTTTGAGCGTGGAGGAGGAATTTTCGTCAAAGAGCTCGGTGATCTGCTGCAGAATGCTCTTGGAGGAATCGAATACCGAGTTGACGGCATCGGTAATCATGACCTTGAGCTCCTCTACGCTGATGTATTGCGCGTTATCGGCAGGCGTGTTACCAATGACCTTTTCCAGCCATACAATCGTGCTGTTGACGATTGAAATGATCTCCTCGAGATATGCGTCGTAGTTGGCAAACAGATGCTGGATGCTGCGAACAATCTCGGGCACGAGCAGACCGATGAATACCGCAATGCCTGCCAGCACCACGATCACAGTCATGGTCAGCGAAAATGCACGGCGAACAGAGACCGACTTGATTTTTTTGAAAACGTGGTTGTCGAACACCTTCATGATGGGATTGCACAGATATGCAATGCAAAAGCCGTAAATGACCGGACCGAAAATCAGCATCAGACGGTTGAAAAATGCCTTGATGCTATCGATATTGATGATCGCATACAGCGAGATGCCCACAATTGCCACGGCAATTGCGGCAAAGAAATATGCTTTGTACCTCTTGTTTTTTTGCAGTTCCATAAAAGGTCTCCTTGAATCGTCTTTCGAAATGCGGGAACAAAAAAATCCAACACACTAAATTATATACCAATTTTGCTCTTGCGTCAAGGGCTTTTGCGCGCGCGTGCGTGAAATTTTATATTCCGTACACATTTTTCGCACTTGTCAAAAGGGTACAGGTGTGGTATAATGATGATAATTTCAAGGCGAGGGAGATATCCGATGGAACTTTGTGCATATGCAAAAATCAATCTGTACCTGGACGTTACGGCCAAGCGCGCGGACGACTATCACGATATTATCAGCATCATGCAGACCATTGATCTGTGCGATACGGTCAGCGTTCAATGCATGGATGCACACAAGGGTATTTCGCTTCGCTGTGGAGGGGGATTGCCTTGCGACGAGCGCAACCTTGCGTACAAGGCGGCCATGACGTATTTTGCAAACCAACCGCCCTGCGGTATTGACATTGACATAAAAAAGCGCATTCCCGCCGAGGCGGGGCTTGCGGGCGGAAGCGCGGATTGTGCCGCGGTGCTGCGCGCGCTCAATTTGAGATTTGCCAAATATTCCGAGCAGGAACTGCTCGCCTTGGGAGCAAGCCTTGGCGCGGACGTGCCGTTTTGCCTTGCGGGCGGAACGCAGATCACGCGCGGCATCGGCGAGGTGCTGCAGCCTTGCGCGCCTATGCCGGATTGCTTTATGGTGGTAGCCCGTGGCGGAGGGGGGGTCAGCACCCCCCGGGCGTACTGCGCGCTTGACGATATGTACGGTGATTTTGCCGCGCAAAAGGAGCAGAGCGAGCAAAGGCTTGCACGAATCACGGACGCGATGCGCAACAACGATCTTGGTGGCATGAGCGACGCGATGTATAACATATTTGAATCGGTGGTGCTGCCTGTGCACGAGGTGGCAAGAGCGCTCAAGCAGGACATGCTGGACGGCGGTGCGATCGGCGCTATGATGAGCGGCAGCGGCCCGAGTATCGTGGGCATTTTTGATTGCGAGGAAACCGCAAAAAACACCTGTAAATGCATATGCGAAAAGGGAATTGCCGCATACGTTTGCAGACCCGTCAATCAAAGCTAAAATGAAAGTGGCTGAGTCAAGCTTGACTCAGCCACTTTGGTTTATTGTGTTCTTATTTGCTCAGCGCGTCTTTGATAGCCGACGTGCCGGCGGTGGTGTCCGCATCGTCGAGCATGGTGTAAACCACGTAATTGCCAAAAACCGTGACCTGTGCATTCTCCAGCTTGGTCTTCTCGGCAGGGTCGTACATATCCAGATAAACCTCCAGCTTGACCTGCATGGCTTGCACGTAACTCTCAACCTCGGCCTTGACAGCGTTCACGTCGCCACCCTCCTTGACACGGAAAATTCCGTATTCATCCACGGTCTGCGAGGAGGTGGATGCGCAGATCGTCCACTGATCCACGTTTGCGCTGATCACGTCTGGCTTTGCAAATTCCAAGGATACGTAATCGTTGTCCATCGCGGTAAAGCCGCCCTGTGTGCCAACCGAATTGAGCACGGCGGAGGAAAGGTCAAGCACCGCAACGTCGCTTTTGTAAGAGTTGCAAGCGGTCAGCGTCATAGCAAAGCAAAGCAGCAGGGCTGCGATCAAAGTGATTTTTTTCATGTGATTTCTCCTTTACTTTATATCTCAATCGGTGTATCCGTGTGTGCGGATATATTGCAAAATGGCCTTGTAGGCGTCTGCAGTCATGTGAATGCCATCGCCCGCGTCGTAGATGGCGCTCATGGCGCCGTTTTCGTTTTTGAGCACGCTTGCCGTATCGAGGTACTTGCAGCCGTATTCCTTTGCAAGCTGCATGACCCAGGTGTTGGCGGTGTCGATTTTTGCGTTGGTAATGCCTGTCTCCTCCTTGCCTGCGTCAATAAATCCTTGCTCGTAAGAGGCGGAAACGGGGAAGATGGATTGCAGCATGATCTTGGTGTCGGGGCTTGCCTGCTTGATTGCCGCAAGCAGCTTGCCGTAGTAGGTGGTGAACTTTGCCTGGTTGCAGTAGGCAACGCCGTAGTCGATGCCCAGCGTGATGACCAGGTACTCGGGCTTTTTGAGCGCCACGGCCTCGGCAACGGTCATTTCCTCGCCCGTGTCGGGGTAGCGGATGGTGGTGGTGTGAATGGTGCCGTCCAGATTCAGCCATCCGGAAGCACCCGACCACACCTGCTTTGTTTGCTTGCCGCCCGTCAGCACGGCGCGGTTGATCATGTGATAGGTAGTGGAGTCGCCAAGGAAAATGATGCTGTCAATATATTCCTGACCCATGTCCGCGCTTTCTTCAAGCACCACGGAAGGATCGGGTGTGCCGACCACGGGCAGATCCCCGGCATCCGTTTGCGTCTCGCTCGGAGGCGTTTCCGGGCGGGAGGGAGTTTGATCGCGGTTGCCAACCACGAGCGAGATCACACCCCATGCCGACAAGAGGAGAATGTTGATCAGCAACAGCACGATGATGACGACGAGTAATATCTTGATAATCGAATCTTTATTCATAATCGGGGGGTCATCTCCATTTCCGGTCTTTGTTTTGATACACACTCTCGTATGCCTTTTGCTCCTTTTTACGCAGCCGCGCATAGCGAACGGCAAGGAAGGTGCCAAAGGCGGCAGCGTACAAAAGCGTCATGAGCACCGCGAACAGCAAAAGGGAATCGGAGCTCATACCAATGTCCGTGTACCGCGAATAAATGCAAAGGTAAAAGCCGCCCAGCGTCAGAATTGCGTGAAGGATCGAACGCCACCAGATCGAAAGCCCCGCGTGCATAAACACCGCGTTAGCCAGCGCAAAGCAGGCGCAGAAGGCAAGAATGAGAAAATACGCGGCGGTGGCAAACGAGGTCATGCCGCAGGCGGCTATGAAGATCATGGCTGCACCGAATGCAACCGTTGTATAAATGCAGGTATGTATCAGAAAAGCTTTGATCAGGGCTTTGAATTTCATCGTGAGCGTCCTCTCGTATACAATTATATATACTTTACCATACTAACGCGAAAAATGCAAGAGCACACGAAAAATTTTAACGAATCCTTTACAGGGAATTGTGCGAAAAACAAAAAAACAAAAAAACAAAAGCAGTGAATATATGCAAACAAATATGCATTTTTGTGTTGACTTTTTGCGTGGTATTGTGTATAATAAAAATATTATATAATGACTATGTATGCCCAAATTCGTGCGAAAGGAAACAGCTATGGCACAAATGAGTAGAAAAATGCAAAGAGAGGCAGTGTTTGGCCTGCTTTTTGAGAGTGATTTCAGAAGAGACGAGATGCCCGACGAGGTATATGCAACCTGGTGTGAGCAGAACGGTGAGCCCGAGGGCACTTACGTAAAGGACGCGTATTTCGGCGTTTGCGAAAGAATGGACGAGATCGACGCCACCATCGAGCGTCATTCCAACGGCTGGAAGGTTTCGCGCCTGACCCGCGTCTCCCGCGCCGTCATCCGCCTTTGCGTATATGAAATGGCGTACGTCAAGGACGTACCCTGCGCGGTTGCCATCAACGAGGCGATCGAGCTTTCCAAGAAATATGACGACGACAAGGCGCGTGGCTTTGTCAACGGCGTGCTGAACGGCATCAAGACCGAGCTGGAAGCCCATGCAGAATAAACCCGTATGCTTTGTCGGCTTTGATACCAGCAATTATACCACCTCTGCCGCGGTTTGCACCGAGGACGGGAAGGTGATTGCCAATATCAAAAGCCCATTGCCCGTAGAGGCGGGTGCTTGCGGTCTTAGACAGAGTGACGCGGTGTTTGCGCACCTGAAAAATCTGCCCGACGTCTGCGAGGTGCTGCGTGCGGTCACGGCCGATTACCATGTGGCAGCCGTTGGCTATTCCGCCTATCCGCGTGATGCCGAGGGCTCTTATATGCCTTGCTTTCTGGCAGGCAAGACGGCGGCTTCCTCGTTTGCGGCTGCGCTTGGCGTGCCGCTTTATGCGTTCTCGCATCAGAACGGTCATATCATGGCCGCGGCCTATGCGTCGGGGCAGCTGGAGCGGCTGATGCAAGGCCAATTTGTGGCGTTCCACGTGTCGGGCGGCACCACCGAGGCGGTGCTTGTCACGCCGGAGCATGGCAGCATCGGCAAGGTCACGCTTGTCGGCGAGACGGCAGACCTCAACGCAGGGCAGGCCATTGACCGCATCGGCGTTGCCATGGGGCTTTCGTTCCCCTGCGGCAGAGCCATCGAGCTGTTGGCGGCCAACGCCACGGGCAAGATTCCCAAGCCCCGCGTGTCGGTCAAGGGCAGCGTTTGCAATCTGTCCGGCCTTGAAAACCTGGCACTTAAGCTGTATAACATGACAGGCAACAAGGAGCTTGTCAGCGCGTACACTTTAGATTTCGTGGCGGAAACGCTGTCACAGATGACCGAGAACATTCTGAGTGAATACGGCAGAATGCCCGTACTGTACGCGGGCGGCGTTATGAGCAATTGCCGCATCCGTGAGAGGCTGGAGCGCAAGTTCCACGCCTATTTCGGTGCGCCCGCATTCTCTGCGGACAACGCCGCAGGCACAAGCCTTTTGTGCCGCAATCAATTTATGAAGGGAGAGTAAAGATGCAAGACGTCAGGCAGTATTTTTCCGTGACACAGCTCAACGAATACGTGCGAATGCTGCTGGACGGTAACGCAGTACTCTCGGATATCTGGATCAAGGGTGAGATCTCGAATTTCACCAACCAATACAGGACGGGGCACATGTACTTCTCGGTCAAGGACGCGGGCGCGACCTTGCGCGTGGTCATGTTCCGTTCCAACGCAGCAAGGCTGAAATTTGAGCCGCGCGACGGCATGAAGGTGCTCTTGCACGGCAGAGTCTCGGCCTACGTGGCGGGCGGCCAGTACCAGTTTTACGCCGATCTGATGGAGGCGGATGGCCTGGGCAGCCTGTACCTTGCCTTTGAGCAATGCAAGGCGCGCCTTGCAGCCGAGGGCCTTTTCGACCAAAGCCGCAAAAAGCCCATCCCGAGCCTGCCCCGGCGCGTGGGCGTCATTACCTCTCCCACGGGCGCTGCCATCCGCGATATCATCAATATCACGGGCAGAAGATACCCGCAGGGCGAGCTGCTCATCTTTCCGTCGCTGGTGCAGGGCGAGCAGGCCGCTGCGTATCTGGCGGGCGGTATCCGCTATTTCAACCGCGCGGGGAACGTGGACGTGATCATCATCGGGCGCGGCGGCGGATCGATCGAGGATCTGTGGGCGTTCAACGACGAGCGGCTTGCACGTGAGATCGCGGCATCGGCCATCCCGGTCATTTCCGCGGTCGGACACGAAACAGACTTTACCATTTGCGATTTCGTAGCGGATCTGCGCGCACCCACGCCGAGCGCGGCAGCAGAGCTGGTATTCCCGGATCGCTTTGCGCTCAAATCAGAGCTTGACGCAAGGCTTACCAAGATCGTTGCGCTTGTGCGCGCGGACATTGCAGCCAAAAGGGATCAGCTGCGCGTGTTGGCGTCCTCGCGCGCCATGCGCTCTCCCGCTGCCGTCACGGCAGAAAAGCAGATGCGCCTTGACGAGCTTGCGGTGCGTATGCATTCTGCAGGGCAGGTGCTGCTGGATCGCAAAAAGCAGGGGCTTGCAGCCTCGATCGGAAAATTGGAGGCGCTCAGCCCGCTGGCTGTTTTACAAAGAGGCTATGCCGTGGCGCAAAACGCTGACGGCGAGGTGACCACAAGTGCTGCCGCGTTTGACGCAGGCGACAAGATCACGGTCAGATTTGCGGACGGAGCGGTGGATGCAACCGTTGACTCTATCAAAAAGGAGCAATTATGGAACAGAAATTGAGTTATGAGCAGGCACTGGCGAGACTGGAGCAAATCATCCGTGCCATGGAAAGCGATAAAATCCCCTTGGAGGAATCTCTTCGTATGTATGAAGAAGGCGTTGCCATCGTGCGCCGCCTGTCTGCAGAGCTGGACGAGGCAGAGAGAAAGATCAAGATCCTGCAGCAGAATGCGCAGGGTGAGATCGTAGCCGTCGATTTTATTACCGACGACCAAGAGGAATAAGGGGACCGTTATGATTCCTGCATTCATTGAACAGGACGCAGCGCTTGTTGGCGAGCGTCTTGCAAGCATATACCCCGAGGGCAGCCGTACGACCAAAGTGCTGTACGACGCTCAGAAATACAGCTTGCTTGCGGGGGGCAAGCGTATCCGTCCCGTGCTGGTCATCGAGACCTGCAGAATGCTTGGCGGAGACTTAAGAGCTGCGCTGGACTATGCGGCGGCCGTGGAAATGGTGCACACCTATTCGCTGATCCACGACGATCTGCCTTGCATGGATGACGACGATCTGCGCCGCGGCAGACCCACCAATCACAAGGTGTTTGGTGAGGATATTGCCACCCTTGCAGGCGACGGACTTGTGACAGATGCGTTCGGCGTCATTCTGTCTTGCCCATACGCGTCTGCGCAAAGCCGTGCGGACGCAGCACTTGCGCTCTCACAGGGTGCGGGCAGCTTTGGCATGGTCAGGGGACAGGTTATAGATATGTTCGGCGAGAGTAATGAGCTGACCGAGGAGGAGCTGCTCGAGCTGCACCGCGGCAAGACCGGTGCTCTGATCGAGGCTGCAGTCAGACTTGGCTGTCATGCCGCGGGGCTTACCTCGGACGACGCAAGACTTGAAGCACTTGTAAGCTATGCCCGCAATATCGGCCTTGCGTTCCAGGTCATTGACGACATCCTGGATTGCACCGAGAGTGCAGAAGCGCTTGGCAAGAGCGTGGGCAGCGACCAAAAGGACGGTAAGACCACGTTTATGCGCTTTTATGACGTAGACGGAGCGCGTGCATATGCACAGCAGCTGACACATGACGCGATTGCGGTCGTCGGGACAATAGAGAACAGCCGGAATTTGGTGACTTTGGCTGAATACCTTGCACAACGAAACTATTGATAAAACAGAGGATTGACAACATGCAAGCAGTTAAGGAATTTTTTACTAACTACATAGTCATGTCCGCGCTGGTCGGGTGGTTTACGGCACAGATTTTGAAAATCTTCACTCGCGGCTTCAAGCAAAAGAATTTTGATATTGCGAACATCCTGTTTGGCACGGGCGGCATGCCCAGCTCGCATACCGCTGCCGTAATAGCAATGGCGGTGGCAACTGCCATCGTGTTCTCGCCGGCATCCTTTGAGTTTGCCATTGCGGGCGTGCTTTCCATGATCGTCATGCGTGACGCCATGGGTGTGCGCCGCGAGGTCAGCAAGCAGGCGGCCATCATCAATAAGCTGGTCATTGACGTGATCAACGCAGAAAACGAAGAGAACAGAGAAAAGAGACTCAAGGAGCTGGTCGGACACACCCCTTTACAGGTGTGGGCAGGCTGTGGCGTCGGCATTGTCGTGCCGCTGCTTCTGCAGTTTATTCCGTTCTTTAGTGAGAGCATTGTGTATTTGCAGAACGCGGGATGATGAGAGCAGACCTTTACCTTGTGGAGTACGGATACGTCAAAAGCCGTACCGCTGCAAGAAAATACATTGAACAAGAGCACGCCGTCATTGACGGCGTGGTGATCAAAAAGCCCTCGCAGGAGATTGCCGAGGACAAAGAGCACTCCGTTGAGATTCTGGAGCGCGAGCGGTACGTCAGTCGCGGCGGCCAAAAGCTGGAGGGCGCTCTGAACGCTTTTGGCATTGACGTGCGCGGCCTGCGCGCTGCCGACATCGGTGCCTCCACGGGCGGCTTTACCGATTGCCTTTTGCAGTCGGGGGCGGAGCATGTGTATGCCATTGACTCGGGCAGGGATCAGCTGGATCCCGATCTTGTGCTGGACGAGCGCGTGACCAATCTGGGGGGCGTCAATGCAAGAAATCTGACGCCGGACGATATCGGCGGCTGTGTGGATATCGTGGTCATGGACGTTTCGTTCATTTCGCAAACGCTGATTTTGCCGGCTGTTGTAAGTCTTCTCAAGGATGGCGGGATTTACGTCGGGCTGATCAAGCCGCAGTTTGAAGCGGGCAGGGCAGCCTTGAACAAAAGCGGAATCGTCAAGCAAGCCAAGGATCGTCGCGCAGCGGTCGAGCGCGTGCTGGATTCGGCCGAGTCGCTGGGTCTTTGCCTTTGCGGGCTGATCGAGTCTCCCATTCAGGGCGGAGACGGCAACGTGGA
>CAZCRV010000007.1:0-23428 GCA_964501175.1 uncultured Clostridium sp. | reverse complement strand
CCTCCAAGGAGGATATGGATAAGAAGCTTGAGTGGATCGCACGTCTGATCGAAACAGAGGACGGTGCGCGTGATCCCGATGAATTCATGCATGCACTCAAGACCGATATTTTCCATGATGAGGTGTTCGTGTTTACGCCCAAGGGCGACGTGATTGCGCTGCCGCAGGGTGCGACAGCAATTGACTTTGCGTATGCGATTCACTCTGCAGTCGGTAATAAGATGATCGGTGCCAAGATCAACGGCAGTATTGTGCCGATTGACCGAGTGCTTGAAAACGGTGAAATTATTGAGGTTTTGACCTCGTCCGCAAGTAAGGGACCTAGCAGAGACTGGCTTTCCATTGTTAAGACCGGTGAAGCACGTGCAAAGATCCGTCAATGGTTCAAACGTGAAAAGAGAACCGAGAATATCGTTGAGGGCAAGGCGCAGGTTGAAGCCGAGATCAAAAAGACGATCACAAAGCCCTCCGAAACAGTGCGCAATGAGATTTGTGCTTCAATTGCACAGCGCATAGGATTTGCAAGTGCGGACGATTTGTTCAACGAGATCGGTTACGGCGGTCTTGCGGTTTCCAAGATCGCAAATAAAATCAAGGACGAAGCAAGCAAGTACTCGACCGTGGAGGCTGAGCAGGCGCCTCAGATCACCGAGAGCGACATGATTTCCGCGCCCTCCAAGGTCAGAAACGTGCGTTCCAACAGCGGTATCATTGTGGACGGGGAAACCGGATGCCAGGTCAAGTTTGCAAAATGCTGCAACCCGCTGCCCGGTGATCGTGTCATTGGCTTTATTACCAAGGGCTTTGGTATTTCGATTCACAAGTGCGATTGTCCCAACGTGATTAACATTATGGGCAGAAGCGAATACGAAGATCGATGGGTCAAGGCAGAATGGGAAAGCTCGCAGAACGATTCCGGCAGCATCGGAGTCTATGAAGCGTTCATTCAGCTGCACTCCGAGGACAGAATCGGTATGCTCGCAGACATTGCCACCGCTCTTGCAGATATGCGTGTTGCAATCTTGTCTGTCAATTCCCAGAAGCGCACCAACGGTATGTGTATCATCAATTTGAAGGTGAGTTGCAAAAATACAGATCATTATCAGTCCATTATGTCAAGACTTAAGAGTCTTGATGGCGTTGTGGACGTAGTCAGAGGATATTCGTCATGAAAGCAGTATTACAAAGAGTAAAATGCGCCAAGGTCGAGGTGGCTGGCGAGACAGTCGGAGAGTGTGGCAATGGCCTTATGATCCTGCTTGGTGTTGCCAAGGGAGACACCGAAGAGGATGCACGACTTTTGGCAGAGAAAATAGTCAAGCACAGAATTTTCCGCGATGAAAACGGAAAAATGAACCTGTCTGTCAAGGATATCGATGGGGAACTGCTTGTCGTATCACAGTTCACGCTGCTCGCGGAATATCGTCATGGAAATCGTCCCGATTTCTTTGGGTCTGCTGCTCCTGATGAGGCAAATCGTCTTTACGAGTATTTTATTTCGC
Source organism: uncultured Clostridium sp. (assembly GCA_964501175.1). Taxonomy (GTDB): domain Bacteria; phylum Bacillota; class Clostridia; order Oscillospirales; family CAG-272; genus SVQP01. The sequence continues at coordinate 21,926 of CAZCRV010000007.1, read as the reverse complement.
TTGTGTCCCCACACGTGCGTCACGTCGGGCACGGCATCTTTGGGGCTGATATGGACGTCAGCCTGACCAACTGGGGACCCGTGACTATAGTGATGGATAGCGAAGTCCTGAAAAACAAAGGAAAATAATTATTATGAAATTGATCATAGACGGACAGGTAAACGTTTACTATGTCCAAACATTATGTATGATATTTTTCCCCGGAGAGAAATTTTCCGAGGATTGTGGAATTACACCAAGCACGCCCGTGATGCATCTGAAGGTGCGTGCGGATGAGGTCGGATATTCTGTGGATGCTCACTTGGCTCTGGGAGAAGCACAAGCAATTGCACACAGAGACTACGCTTTTCGCGATGACGTCACACGCGATAAGCTGCTCAAGCTTGCCCTGGGCGATGCGATCCTTGCCGTTTGCGGTGAGGTATGCGGATACAGACCCTCTTGGGGGATGCTGACCGGAGTGCGCCCCTCCAAGGTAGCGACTGAAATGCTCAAGAACGGTATCAGTAAAACACGTGTTAAGAAGATTCTGTCAAGCGAATACTTTGTCATTCCCAAAAAGGCTGCGCTTGCAACCGAAGTTGCACTCAATGAGGCAAGAATCATTGCAACGCCCGGTAAAAAGGATTGCAGCGTGTACGTTTCCATTCCGTTTTGTCCTACCAGATGCGCATATTGTTCGTTTGTCTCATACACTTCCAAAAGACTTTTGTCGCTGATTCCGGATTATCTGGCTAAGCTGTGTGACGAGGTTAAGGAAACCTTTGCGTGTATCAACCGCCTTGGCTTGAACGTCAAAACTGTTTATATTGGTGGTGGCACCCCCACCATTCTGACAGCCGAGCAGCTTCGCATGCTGCTTTCTGTGATTGCAGAATCTACGGATGTATCCAAACTCGAAGAATATACATTGGAGTCGGGAAGACCAGACACTATTACGCCCGAGAAGTTTGCTGTTGCTAAGAATTATGGCGTAAACCGTGTCAGCGTCAATCCGCAGATCCTTTGTGATGAGGTGCTGCAGGGCATTGGTCGAGCGCATACCAGCGAGGACTTTTACCGAGCATACGAAATCGCAAAAAATGCGGAATTTAAGGTGATCAATACCGATCTGATCGCGGGATTGCCGGGGGATAAGTTTTCTACGTTTGCAGCATCCTTTGACAAGATCCTGGCGCTGCGCCCCGAGAATATTACCATGCATACCTTCTGCGTCAAGAAGTCTGCGGAGATATTGCAAAAGGACTCCAAGGTTTATGATATTCGCGGTGGGGACACAGGAAAATGCGTCGATTATTCGCAAATCAAGTCCATGCATGAGGGCTATAAGCCTTATTATATGTACCGTCAAAAGAATACGGTGGGTAACTTTGAGAACGTTGGACTTGCAACCGATGGCAACGAAGGCCTCTATAATATCTACATGATGGAGGAGGTACATTCCATTTTTGCAGCAGGTGCAGGCGCTGTGACAAAAGCGGTGGATTACGTTCCCGCTGACGGATCAAAGCCGTTTATCAAACGATTCTTCAATGATAAATATCCTTACGAATACTTAAGAAACGAAAACTCTATCGAAAAGCTCAAGGAAATCGAACTGTTTTATCAAGAAAGACACCTGTTAGATTAACCATCACCCTAAAAAGGAGCGTTTCATGCACATTACCAAAAACCACTATTCCCAAGAGGAAGCAATCTCATTTCTCTCTCTGTGCGACAAGCAATTTGTTGAGCGCGTCGAAAATGCCGTATGGCATATTATGAAAAGCGACGTCAGATTTGTTTGTCTTTCCGGTCCAAGCTGTGCCGGAAAAACCACTACGGCAAATAAAATTACGACTAAGCTGGCAGAACAGGGAATTACTACTCACGTGATTTCTCTGGATGACTTTTTCTACGATATGGATTATCTGATTCAGATGTCGCAGAAAAAGGGAGTATCTCTTGATATGGATTCTGTGGATGCCATTGATCTGACGGCTTTTGCAAAATGTCTTGAGGAAATGGTGAGTTTACAAAAAACTCAACTTCCGGTATTTGATTTTCATACGCACAAGCGTGGCGGATACCGCGAGTTTTCTTGCGAACGCAGTGAGATCATCATCTTTGAAGGCATCCAGGCTATCTATCCCGAAATTACTGCATTGATCAAGCCTTACGGCATGACAAGCATATTTGTCTGCCCCGATCAGGCCATTACTGTGGGGGAGCAGGTCTTTGAGCCCAATGTGTTCAGATTCTATCGCAGAATTGTGCGCGATGCGCAGTATCGTAGCGCAACTGCCACACGTACCCTGGAAATCTGGCGAGGTGTGAGAAATAACGAGGATGCACACATTTTCCCATATCGCGATAGCTGTGATTTTGTCGTGGATTCTACCATGGCATATGATTTGCATTTGCTGACAAAGTATTTGCGCGAGTTGATGTCCACTGTCAGCGAAGACAGCCGGTACTATTTGCGCTCGTTGGATATTCTCAACAGAATATCCAAGATAGAACCGATCCCGGCATCGTATTTGTCAAGCGATTCCTTGTATCGCGAGTTTATCCGGTTCTGATTTGTACGCTGCCTTTCATATATATAAATGAGAGGTGGTGTTATCATGAAAAATAGAAGAGAATCCTCATTTGCCGGGGGTGTGGCAGTGCTGACCGCATCCGCCATCATAGTCAAGCTGATCGGCGTATGCTATAAGATTCCACTTGTGCGCCTGCTTGGCACGCAAGGTATGGGGTATTTCAATGCAGCGTACGATGTCTATGCGCTGCTATGTATCATATCGACCACAGGATTGCCTGTTGCGGTTTCTGTCATGATGAATCAGTACAAGGGACAGCACAAAAGAATTTTTCTGCTGTCCCTTTCCGTATTCCTGTCGATTGGTGCAATTGGAGCATGTGCCGTATTCTTCCTTGCTGATCATATCGCAGTAAGAATCGGTGCACCCGGAGCTGCGCAAAGTCTGCGCTTTATTGCACCTGCGGCATTTTTCATTTGTTTGTCCGGTGCATTGCGCGGCTATCACCAAGGTAAATGCAACATGTTGCCGACTGCCATCTCGCAAGTCATTGAAGCAGCCTGTAAGCTTGTGTTCGGTCTCATGTTTGCATACATCGCAATTTTAAAAAAACAGGGGCCAATGACCACAGCGGCGTTTGCCGTACTCGGCTTGAGCGTAGGAGCTTTACTTTCGTCTCTTTATCTGATCTTAATAAAAAAGGACATTTCAGAGCAAGTGTCGGGAAATGTAGCTTACCATGTTTTACTTGGACGTCTTTTGTCTGTTGCATTGCCGGTTACCCTCGGAGCAGTCCTTTCAGGGCTTTCCAAGATGATTGATCTTGGGTTAATTATGAGAAGGCTGCAGGATATCGGGTTTGATACGGATACCTCAGTTTCTCTGTACGGCTGCTATAGTGCGATGGTGGTTCCGCTTTACAGTGCGGTTCCTGCATTGTTTGGATCCATTGCCATGCCTTTGATTCCTCACTTAGCACACGCAATTGAAACAAACAACCATAAAAAGCAAAGGGAATTGTTGAATTCATGTTTTAGGTTAACAGCTTTGATCAGTATCCCCGGCGCAATTGGGATGGGAATGATTTGTGACCGTGTCTTACAGCTGCTATACCAAGACTCGGAAGGGTTGAACGTTGCAATTCCACTTTTGCTGATCAGCAGTATCGCGGTGCCCGCAAGTTGTCTGATTACTACGACAAACGCCATACTGCAAGCTTATATGCACCCTTGGCTGCCTATGATCTCTACGGGAATCGGATGTGTGATCAAAGCAGCTTCATTATATTATCTTACCTTTCTACCTTCCGTAGGTATTTTAGCAGCCCCAATCAGCACCTTGCTTTGCTGTACTGTCATTGTTATGATCAACCTGTATTTTATTTGTAAGCATGCACCCCTATTTCCCTTTGCTTCGATATGGATGAAAGCAACCGGTATTTCTGCGATTTCAATAGGAGTTGCATCCTTGATCAAAAAAATGCTTATGATCAGCGTTCAATCAAACACTTTGATTGTTGCATGCACCGTGGGCGCAGCTGTTCTGCTACATTTTATTTTTGCTTATATATTCGGCCTGTTCCGAATGTCAGATATAAAACCCAAAAAAGAAAAGGAATTATCAACTCATGGAAATTCAAGAAATGATCAAGAAGCTATTGTCTAAAGACACCTATACGTTTGACGATCTGGTGGACGTTGTTGTTGTGCTTCGCAGCGAGCAGGGCTGCCCTTGGGATAAGGAGCAGACGCATCAAAGTATCCGCAATGACTTCATCGAAGAAACCTATGAGGTTATTGAAGCAATTGACACCGAGGATCCCGTGCTGCTTCGTGAGGAGCTTGGCGACGTCCTTTTGCAGGTAGTGTTTCATGCCCGTATTGAGGAGCAGGAGGGAAGATTTAATATCAATGACGTAGCAAACGATATTTGCGTCAAGCTGATTCACCGTCATCCGCACGTATTTGCGGACGTGTATGCCGATACCTCCGAGCAGGTGCTCAAGAATTGGGAGTCGATCAAGAGCGAGGAAAAGCAGCGTATGACCGTAACAGATAAGCTGCGCGCGATTCCTCCCATGTATCCTGCGCTGCTCAGAGCGCAAAAGGTAGGAAAGAAGGCGGCTTGCTTTGATTTCTCCGGTGCTGAAGACGCGCGCGACAAGGTACTGGAAGAGGTTCGCGAGGTCATGGAGGTTACAAACAACCAAGAAGAAGCGGAGAAGGAGATCGGAGATCTGCTGCTTGCAGTCACAAGTCTTGCGCGTATGCTGGGTGTTAATGCCGAGCAGGCACTCTATCACGCTACCAACCGCTTTATCGATCGCTTTGAAGCGATTGAGCAGGAGGTCGAGAAGCGCGGCTTGAGCATTTCCGAGGTGGATCGTGACGAGCTTGAGCGCATTTGGGATGAAAACAAGAAAAAACGGTAATTAAGAAATATTAAAATTATCATTTGTTTGCGAAAACTCTTGCAATATATACATATTTGTGATATAATAATTTTGCAAATCAATTATAAAATGAAAGGAATTGTGAAAATGAACAAGACTCAATTGATTCAGAAGATCGCCGAGAACGGTAACATGACCAAGAAGGACGCAGAAGCTGCTCTGAAGGCAGTTGTTGATGCTATCTCCGATGCAGTAGCATCCGGTGAAAAGGTTCAGATCTCCGGCTTCGGTAACTTTGACGTAAAGGCTCGTGAAGCAAGAATGGGCAGAAACCCCAAGACCGGCGAATCTGTGGAAATCGCTGCTTCCAAGAGAATCGTTTTCTCTGCTGCTCAGGCTCTCAAGGATAAGATCAACTAATCCATGCGACTTGATAAATTCCTGAAAGTTTCCCGTATCATCAAAAGGCGTACGGTTGCCAACGAGGCCTGCGATGCAGCGCATATTTGCGTGAACGGCAGACAGGCTAAGGCGTCCTACGACGTGAAGGTTGGCGATATCATAGAGGTCACGTTCGGACAGCGTACTCTTAAGGTGCGCGTGCTGGACGTCAAGGAGTATACGGCCAAGGCCGATGCGTCGTCTTTGTATGAAGTGATATCATAATTTTCGGAAATCTGCATATATTGTACTGGCGGTTAGAATACTGCCAGTACAATATAGCGGAGGCACGTATGGAGACTGCACAGAGCAAGCATTCGATCTTTCTGAAAGATCGAAGAGAGATGCGAATAGAAGGTGTGACCGAGGTCATCAGCTTTGATGAGCTGGCGGTTATGCTCAAAACGCAATGCGGAGATATGGCAATTGAAGGGAAGGACTTGCGAATTGCCGTTTTAGAGATTGACGCCGGGATCGTTGTACTTTCAGGTACTGTTTCCGGTGTTTACTATTACGAGCCCAAAAGCAAAGAAAAGAACGGGCTTGTCAAGAAGCTGTTCCGCTGATGGAACTCTCGCAAACGTCTTTGGCAATGCTGATGATCGGCGCAGTACCGATCGGAGCATTCATGAGCTTGGCATACAGGCTTACAGATCCCATCACGACAAAGCAATCGGTTCTGCAAAAAATATACATCAATTGTAAGGATTTTGTTTTTATGATTCTTGCGGGCGTTGTGACGGTAATACTGGTATATTACGTCAATGACGGAGATTACCGATATCTTGCGCCGATCGGCGCGCTGATCGGATTTATGCTTGGAGATCTTGCATGCAAAGCCTTGATTGCAAAAATTAAAAAATGGCTGCTTGGTGTGTTTGCTTATATGATAACAGTTCCGGCGAAATGGATTTATCAAAAGACACTCGGACCCATATATGCAAAAGCATATGCGAAATCTCTGATCAAACGAACAGAAAACAGAATAGAATATATGAGGCAATTGGCATCAAACGGATTTGAAAATAATACGGAGGCAAAAAATGAACGAACAGGAAAAGCAACAGACTACTGAAGTTGAAAGCGCGAAGTCGGGCATGAAGATATTGTTTCGCTGTGCGCTGATCGCAATCGTAGTCATATCCTTGTGCACTTTTGTGTCCGGTGTTATGATATATAATGCCAACCAGGAAAGAATCAACGAGCTCAAACAGCAGATCGACGACCGCAAGGAGCAGGTTGACGAGCTCAAGTTTTTGATTGATTCTCCTATTGACTACGATTACATCGTGCGGATCGCACGCGAAAAGTTAGGCTTACATTTCCCGGATGAAACGATTTTCCATAAGGACAACCAAGACAATCAAGATTAAAAGCAGGTAATTATGGCTGAGAAAAAGACAGGAAATAAAATCATTGCACAGAATAAAAAGGCCTGGCACGAATATTTTGTGGACGAAAAATATGAGGCAGGCATTGCGTTGTACGGCACCGAGGTCAAGAGCATCCGCGCGGGAGGAGTCAACCTTAAGGATTCTTATTGCGACATCAAGGATGGTGAGATCTTTGTAAAGGGTATGCATATCAGCCCCTATGAGCAGGGAAATATTTTTAACCGAGAACCGCTTCGCGACAAAAAGCTGCTGATGCACAAGCGTGAGATCATGAAGCTGCACGGCCTTGTATCCCAAAAGGGATTTACGCTGATCCCGCTGTCGCTGTATTTCAGCGGCTCGCACGTCAAGGTGGAAATCGGTCTTTGCCGCGGTAAAAAGCTGTACGACAAGCGCGACGATGCCGCCAAGCGCGACGCAGACCGCGTGATCGAGCGCAGTATGCGGGATAGAAATAAAGCGGAATAACGGAAAAGACTGTACTTTTTATAAAAAAGTGCAGTCTTTTTTTGATTTTGGGGTTTATTATGCGATTTGAATATGTTATAATTAGGTTATAAAGAAAACAAAGGGGTATGGCCATGACCGACATTGAACAGAAGAAAGCAGCCAAAGCGTTTGCTGAATATTGGAAGGATAGAGGCGACGAAAAGAGCGATAGCCAGTCTTTTTGGCTTGCACTTTTGCGTGAAGTGCTGGGAGTGGCAGAACCGGAGAAATACATATTATTCGAGGAACGTGTAAAGCTTGACCACACAAGCTTTATTGATGGTCATATTCCTGCGACCCACGTTCTCATTGAGCAGAAAAAGAAAGGTTTGAATCTGCGTAGCGGCATCCGACAGTCAGATGGAACGCTGCTCAATCCATTTCAGCAAGCACAGAGATACTCGGCGGCGCTGCCTTATTCACAGCGTCCGCGATGGATCATTACTTGCAATTTTGAAGAGTTTTTGATCTACGACATGGAAAAACCAACCGGAGAACCGGAAAGTATTTTGCTCAAAGATCTTGCCAAGGAATACTACAGATTACAATTTCTTGTAGAAGAGAAGAGTGAATTTTTGCACAGAGAAGAGCAGATTTCTATTCAGGCGGGCGAGCTTGTCGGTAAACTGTACGATGCAATATTAAAGCAGTATATCAATCCCGACTCTAAAGACTCGCTGCACAGTCTGAATATTCTTTGTGTGCGGCTTGTATTTTGCTTGTATGCAGAGGATTCCGGTATTTTTGGAGAGCACAATAAATTCCATAATTATATCAAAAGCTTTGCGCCCAAAGACGTGCGTCGCGCTCTGATTGATCTGTTCCGCGTGCTCGATACCAAAGAGCACGAACGTGACCCTTACATGGATGATCAGCTCGCGTCTTTTCCGTATGTCAATGGTGGCCTGTTTGCAGACGAAAATATTGAGATCCCCAATTTTACGCAAGAAATTGTTGACCTGTTGTTGCACAAAGCAAGCGAAGATTTTGACTGGTCACAGATCAGCCCCACCATCTTTGGTGCCGTGTTTGAGTCTACCTTGAATCCCGAAACACGCCGCAGCGGTGGTATGCATTATACCTCTATTGAAAATATTCATAAAGTCATTGACCCGTTATTTTTGGACGAGCTTCGTGAGGAATTTGAAGAAATTCAAGCTATCAAAGTGGGTAAGATCAGAAAAGACAAGGCTGATGCTTTCCGTGAAAAGCTTGCCAATCTGACGTTCCTTGATCCTGCGTGCGGATCCGGAAATTTCCTGACCGAAACGTATATTTCCTTGCGTTTGCTTGAAAACAAAGCATTGAAGCTGAAATATGAAGATAATATTGTGTTTGACTTTGGCGATATTATCAAGGTTTCTATCGGTCAATTTTACGGCATTGAGATCAACGACTTTGCTGTGACGGTAGCAAAAACAGCGCTTTGGATTGCAGAGTCGCAAATGATGAAGCAGACCGAAGAGATTTTGAATACTAACCTTGATTTTCTGCCGCTGAAATCCTATGCAAATATCGTAGAGGGAAATGCGCTGCGTGTAAACTGGGAGGATGTCGTACCCAAGGAAAAGTTGAATTATATTATGGGTAACCCGCCTTTTGTGGGGTATACATATCAATCGGCAGAACAGAAGGCAGATTTGAAACAACTCGATTCGATATTGCGCAATAACATTGACTATGTTGCAGGATGGTATATTAAAGCTGCGCTTTTAATGAAGAATACTGGTATTCGTTCTGCATTGGTCTCAACTAATTCTATAACTCAAGGTGAACAAGCTGCAGGACTGTGGAAGCCATTATTTGAAAAATATGGTGTACATATTGATTTTGCACATAGGAGTTTTATTTGGGATAGCGAAGCCAATTTGAAGGCGCATGTACATTGTGTAATTATTGGCTTTAGTATTGCACCTAATATAAGAAATAAGATTCTATTTTCATCTGAAAGACTGCAAATTGTAAATAATATAAATGGTTATTTGCATGATGCACCTAATGTTTTTGTTGAGAGACGAAATACTCCTGTTTGCGAAGTGCCAATTATCTGCAAGGGGAGCCAGCCGACAGATGATGGTAATTTGATAATTACTGGAGATGAATATGAAGCTTTTGTTTCAATGAGTCCGACTTCTAAAAAATTTATTAGAGAATTTTTAGGATCATACGAGTTTATCAATAATAAAAAACGATACTGTTTATGGCTGTTGGGAGTAAGTCCGAGCGAAATAAGAAAAATTCCAGAAATAATGGATCGCATTGGAAGAGTGAGAGCATTTAGACAAGCAAGTAAAAAAGAAGCAACACGAAAATTTGCGGACGTCCCCGCTCTTTTTACAGAAATAAGACAGCCTAATAGTAATTATATAGCTATTCCCGAGGTTTCATCTGAACGTCGAAAATATGTTCCAATGGGCTTTTTGACACCTGATATTATTGTATCGAACAAATTACAAATCGTTGCAAATGCGACTTTATATCATTTTGGAGTATTAACATCAAATGTACATATGGCATGGATGCGAGCTGTTTGCGGTAGATTGGAAATGAGATACGATTATTCGGGAAAGATTGTTTATAATAATTTTCCATGGCCTACACCAACTTCCGAACAGAAAAAGAAAATTGAGGAAACGGCGCAGGCAATTCTTGATGCTCGTGCGCTCTATCCCAATTGCTCTTTGGCAGACCTCTACGATGAAGTGGCTATGCCGCCGGAACTGCGCAAAGCACATCAAGCCAACGACCGTGCAGTCATGCAAGCATATGGGTTTGACGTGAAAACTATGACGGAGAGTTCTTGTGTTGCAGAACTCATGAAAATGTACCGAGAATTAACAAAATAAATATAGCCCCGACGAAAACGTCGGGGCTATTACTTTATTACATCTTAAATTCGTACTTGCCGGGCGCGAGGTCGATGACAATTCTGTTGAGTCTGTCATTGTAAGCGGCCTGCTTGAACTCGGAGAACTTGTGGCTGACGCCGTCCAGCGTGAAGCTGTCGTTCTTGGTCAGGATGGGCAGATACAATCTGGTGGGAACAGGCACTTCGCAGTAGTACGTAAAGCCGTTCTCGGTCGACCAGTTGGAAACGATGGTGCCGTGATAAGAGTCGTAGGAGGTGTTGACGTACTTGATGTTCTCCTGACCCTCGGGCAGCTCGTCAGCAGTTCTGGTATCGGGCTTGGGCTGCAGGATAGCGCGCTCAAAGCCGGGAGCAGCAGGATCGTATTCGATACCTGCCACGTGTCTGTACATCCATTCCTGAATTGCACCGTAGGCGTAGTGGTTAAAGGAGTTCATACCAACGTTGCCAAAACCGGTCGCAAGCGTGTAGGAGTTCCATCTCTCCCAAATGGTGGTAGCACCCTGGTCAACGGAATACAGCCAGGAAGGATTCTCACGCTGCAGCAAGAGGGAATAAGCAAGATCGTTTTCGCCGATCTCTGCAAGCGTCTGTGCAAGAATACCCGTGCCGACAAAGCCGGTAGAGAGCTTATGGCCGTTATCAATGATCTTCTGGCGCAAAGCAGCAATGGCAGCAGGCTTGTTCTTGTCGGCGAGCAGATTGAATTTCAGAGCCAACAGGTAAGCGGTCTGTGTACGGTGCTGAGGCAAGAGATCACCGTTTTCGTCGCAATAGAAGGTCTGGAAACGGTGCTTGATTGCGTTGAAGTAATTTTGGAAACGGTTAGCGTCATTATGCTTGCCCAGAATCTGAGCGATCTGAACCATCATGCGGGCGTCAAACGCAGCATAGCATACCGAAACCATCCAGTGATCGGTCGGCTCGTAAGCCAGCCAGTCTCCGTATGCTGCGTGCTTGTGAGGCGTTTCAATATCGCGCGCTTCCAGCATATTCATGTGCTTGACCATGGAGTCGTAGTGATCACGAAGCAGCTGTACGTCGCCGTACATTTTCCACATGACGTAGGGAACAACGATACCTGCATCGCCCCAGGCAGCACCGCCGCAGCCTACGACACGTGCCGCGGGAATGACGTCGGGGTAGCCGCCCCAATCAGCCTGGCTGTCTCTTGCGTCCTGCAGCCACTTATGGAAGAACGTGCGAACGTCTGCATTGTACGCAGCTGTGTTGCAGAAGATCTGCGTGTCACCCGTCCAACCAAGACGCTCGTCTCTCTGGGGGCAGTCGGTGGGAACGTAGAGGTAGTTGCCGCGCTGGCCCCAAATGATGTTGGAAATCAGCTGATTGACAAGCGCATTGGAGGTTTCCATCTTGCCGGTCTCACGGGTAGCAGAGCCGATTACGTCCGCACGGAAGGACAGAATCTCAACGTCGTCGTCAGCGGTGATTTCGATATAGCGGAATCCGAAGAAGGAGAAGGTGGGCTGATAGGATTCGCCCTCGGGGGCGCCGCCCAAAATATAATAGGCCTTTGCGCGTGCGCTTCTGTAGTTAATGGTATAAACCGAGCCCTTGGGGCCGTCGTTTCCGCGAGCCTCGGAGCCGCTGTCGTTGAGAAATTCTGCAGCACGAAGCTGAATTGTGGTCTTAGCGTTGCCCTTAACGGTAATGACGGGCCAGCCAACCATGTTCTGGCCAAGGTCGTAAGTCAACACTTGACCATTCTTGAGGCAGATCGCATCCTGGTTTTCTGCAGCATATACCACGTTGATCTCGCCGTGCTCGGTGGCGTTGTCGATTGTACCTTCGTGTACAGTCAAGGAAATCGGCTTTCTGGTAAGCTCGGGGCGCACCATGACGGTAGGGCCGATGAAGGGCGTAATTTCAATGTCCTGCGTAACAATTGTAGGAGTGCTCCAATCGGACACGTCATATCCGGCGGAACTCATCTCGGTATAGGAAGGATATTGTGCATTATAAAGCTCACCATCCCAGATATCTGCAGCACGTACTCTGCCGCCCCAAGTAGCCAACCAATCGGAATCGGTGTAGATTGCGTCATCATTGATTGTGATCTTTGCAAAGAAGGCCTCGTTTTCGCCTTCAAAAGCATTGAAGGAAATGCGGCCATTTCTCCATCCGGGTGCTACTGCTGCAATCAGAACGTTTTCGCCGTCAACCAGATAAGGGGTCAGGTCGTAGCTGAAGTAAAGTGCTCTCTTTCTGAATTCATAATAACCGGGCTTGAGCTCGTCAAAGACCTCGTTGCCATTATCGTCAATGCGGCCAACGCGCTTGCCGTTGCAGTACAGATCAAAAATGCCCAGCGCGGTCGCGTCAATGGTGACCTTGTCGTTCTTGGTGGCAGCGAAGCTCTTGCGGAACAGGGCGAGGCCGTGTCTTGTTTCGATCGCCTTGAACTGATCGGTCATGACCAGCTTGTTTTCCCAAGGATTGGAGATCTCTGTATGTTCATTTTCTCCGTGATAGCCAAAGGAGATCCACTTGGCCATACCGGCACTCATCATATCTTTCATGTGCATACCTCCGTATGATGTGTTATACAATGAAAGTATACCATATATATTGTGTAATTGCAAGCATTTTGAGCAAATAATTCCAAATTAAAAAGATCGGATTTCTCAGATCCGATCTTTTTTATATGAACGATTTTTATTTAACTTGCTAAAGACTCGCAGCCGTAGAAGGCTTGTTCGTCAACAACGGCATTTCCTACGTTGATGTGACGCAGATTGCGGCAATATGAGAATGCATAATAGCCAATCGATCTTGTCAGGCTGGAAAGGGAAACGGAGGTCAGCGAAATGCAAGCACCAAACATATTGTTCGGGAGCGTATTAAGCGTTTCGGGTAGGATCACGGTTTCCAAGGCTCTGCAGCCTTCGAAAGCGGAATGCCCAACTGTTCTTGTGCCAAAGGGGAGTGCGAGCGTTCTGATCGAAGCGCAGTAAGCGAAAGCCTTTTCTCCGATCTCGGAAATGCTGTCGCCAAGATAGAGCTGTGTCAGCTTGTCGCATCCGATAAAGCATCTTTCGCCGATTTTACAAACGCCGCGGTTTTCGATCGTAACGGCATGAAGATTGTGGCACCATGCAAACGCATAGTCACCAATGTTCTTGATTGTGGAGGGAATCAAGACAGAAATGATATCATGATTGTGAGCGAATGCCATATCAGAAATCTGCGTTACGGCGCGACCCATGTGCTGTTCGGGGATAACGAGATGATTGTCCGTACAGGTTCCGATGCCGGAAAGGGCACATTCATGATCATTAAGGGCAGTAAAAAGGAGACCTGTGGATACTGTCTGTTGGTACATGGCGATTCCTCACTTTCTAAAGATTACGGCGAAAAGATGTTTCATCGTGTCTACATTTTATATGATAAGCTTGAAAATGTCAATACAATAAGCAAAAAACGTGTTCCGGAAGAGCAAAATTCGTAACAAAGTATCAAATAGTGAAAATAAGTGATTTATTGAAAATATTGCCTAATTATTAAGTGATTATACTTAAATAACGCAAAAATAGACACAATATTGCAAATGATCGGGAGTTGAGGAAAAGAGCACACGAGCACGACATGATTGTCGTGTTAAAAACAACGAAAAACCGTCTTGAAATCTTGACATTGTCGTGGTACATTCAAACAGTTAAGTATGCTATACCGTTCTTGTCGGTTATAAATTCCTTTATATTATAAAGGAAATAGTAACAGTAACAAAAATATCCGTTGAAAATGCAAGCAAACGAGGGGATAGACTGCCAACGACATAATCGGATTCGTGTCGTACCGGATTAAGCCTTGCGGATGTGGTAATATTGCACAATTCCGATCGGCTTCTTTTATATTCGATAACCGATAGTAAAAATTACGGTAAAATTTTGTGAAAAGTTCACCATGCATAAATTTGTAAAAAATTTTTGCTTTTCAAATATAAAATTGACTAACCATAAAAAATCTGTTATAATAAGGATAAACAACAATCTCTATTCTGGGAGGTACTTATGCTACAGCTTTATGATCTGAGAATTGACCATAACCCGTCACCAAATCTTGCAAAAACACATGGACTGAGATTCTCGTGGAAGCTTTCTTCCGATCTTAGTAACGTAGTCCAAAAAACCTATCGTGTTACGATTTCCAAAGACAAAGAGTTGATATTTGATTCGGATACGATCGAGAATGATCAGTCCTGTGACGTTCAATTTGATGAACTGTTTTTACAGCCTGCAACCGAATACCAATGGAATCTCTGCGTCAAGGATAATCACGATCAAACGGCAATCTCCACGCTGGCCTTCTCGACCGAGCTTTATCCCGACATGTGGCAGGCAGAATGGATCACCCCCTCCAATCTCATTGTCAGCTGGTCTCCCTATTTAAGAAAAAAGTTTGATGCAAAGACTGGCGTCAGACGAGCTACGCTGTATGCGTCGGGTCTTGGATGTGCGGAGTATTATATCAACGGTAAGAAAATTGCCGACGATTACATCGATCCTCCCATGACCAACTACGAAAAAGAGATTCTCTACCGTGCATATGACGTAACGGGTCTGATAGAGACAAACAACGCGATTACAGCATGGCTTGGTGAAGGCTTTTATTCGCAAAGTCAGGTATGGACGTATCATGGTTTTTGCTATGGTCCCGTCTGCCTGATCGCTCGCCTGGAGATTGAATATGAGGATGGAACGCGCGACGCTGTCGTGACGGATACCTCCTGGAAGTGCAAAAACAGCCCTATCACGCACAATAACATTTATAACGGCGAAACCTATGATGCAAGACTTGAAACGCCCGATTTTGCAGATGCGGACGGCAGTGATGAAGGGTGGTGCGACTGTATTTTTGACACAACGCCCAAGGGAGAGCTCAAGCCTTGCAACATGCCTCCCGTCAAAATCATCAAGCGCATTCCCGCAAAGAGCGTAACTCCCGCTACCGGTGAGAGTGACAGCGCCTGGGTGATTGACCTTGGAGAAAACTTTGCAGGCGTTGGCGAATTCCATCTGCCCAGATCCTCTCGCGGTAAGTTATATATCTTCCGTTATGCGGAAACTATCAGCACAAGCGGTCAGCCCGACTACCGTTCCACAGGCGGCTTTGCCACCCAATGCGTACAGCAGGATATTTATATTGCACGCGGTGACGAGCAGGGTGAGGTATACCGTCCGAGATTTACTTATCATGGCTTCAGATATATTGAGGTCACTGGCGTTGACTATTGTCACGAATACGGCCGTAAACCCGGCATCGATTTTGTGGTTGGCTGCGCGCTTTCCACGGATCTTGTACAGGCAGGTACGTTCCAATCGTCCTCAGAGGACTTAGATTTACTGCATGAGATCATTTGCCGTACGTTCCGCTCAAACTATCACGGGTTGCCCGAAGACTGTCCTGCAAGAGAAAAATGCGGCTGGCTGGGCGACGCACAAATCGTTTGTAATACGGGTATCATGAATTATGATATGACGGCCTCTTATGAAAAGTATCTGAGTGATATCAGAACACAAAAGGAAGTGTACGGCACTTGGTGTATGATCTCGCCCGGGAAACGCGGCTGCGGCGAGGCATCGCCTCTTTGGGGCTGTGCACAGATCATCATTCCTTATTGGTTGCATCATTACTGCAATGATTCCACTGCCGTCACACGCAACTGGGATCTGATGCAAGCATGGGTTGAGCATGAAGTTGCAAGAGCACAGGACTATATCATTTCCGAAGGGCTTGGAGACTGGTGTCCGCCCGGCGGAGAGGAAAGCAAGAGACGGATTCCCGTACCGCATTCTTCCACCTTGATGTTCTATGAGATCTGCATAAAAATGGCAGAATTGAGTAATCATTTCGGATACGGAAATGCGAAGTATTATACAGATCTTGCAGATCGCATCTGCGAGTCGTTTATTCGTCATTTTTATGACTATGATAAGCATACATACGGCACGTGGGCGTCTGATGCTGTCGCTCTGACGCTTGGCGTTTATCCCGAATACGACCGTGAAGCTTTGCTGAAATCCTTACACGACAGCATCGTCGAAGAAGATTATGCCATGAGCACAGGTATCTATGGTAACAAGTATCTTATTCCGCTGCTATTTGAAGAGGGTATGGGTGACATGGCCATGGAAATTCTGTTTAACCGCAGACACACAAGCTTTGGCACCATGATGGACGACAATGCAACGTCCGTTTGGGAGCAACTGGATATGCATCACGTAGAAGCAGACCGCTCCAAGGTTGTTCCGTCCTACAACCATCCCATGCACAGCGGCTTTGCATATATTTACTATGCGTACCTTGGCGGTCTGCAGCCTGCTGAACCCGGATTCAAGACCTTTGTTGTCATGCCGTATCATGTAAAGGGTGTGGATAACGTGGCGATTACTTATGAATCCATGTACGGAAACATTGCAATATCTGCGACCAAAACTGCAGAGGGCTATAACTACGAGGTAACGGTTCCGGCCAATACGCACTGTATTCTTTCCTTTGCGGAAGGAGTTGAAATCACGGCTGCTGATGGTACAAAGATGATCTGCCTGCAGGATGATACTTGCTTTGTTGGCTCGGGTACTTATCGCGCTATCAGCATTTAAATAATAATTCATACTTTGAAAGGAGAACAGCCATGGCTAACATCATCGATTATTTGAATTGGCGTGGCGACATTACGTTTGAGCAAGTCAAGCTCAACGAGGTTGACAATCTGATACTTGCGCAGCTGGCATTCGTGGATTTTTCTGGTATCGTTGATGCTGATCCTTCAGCACCTCCTATCACCATAAAGCAGGCTGCCATGCAGTTTTTCTTTGAAAACGACATCAAAAAGAACAGGGGCCCCGGATTGATCATTTCTCCGCAAACGTATACCATGTTTCGTATGATGGCACAAAGCAAACGCTTTGGTGACCTGCAGCTATCTGCCTATGTCAACGAAATTGACACAGTGGCCGAAAAACAGTTTAGCGCTGTCACGATACGCCTCAAGGAAAAGATGTCGTATATCAGTATCCGCGGCACGGATGACACAATTGTCGGATGGAAAGAGGATTTCAATCTGTCATTCCTTGACGAAATTCCTTCCCACAAGCGTGTGGTGGAATACGTCAACTCAGTCATTACAGCACAACCCGGCAACTTTTATATAGGCGGACATTCCAAAGGTGGACATCTTGCCTTGTACGCCACGGTAAAATGCGCGCAAGAGCATAAAAACCGCATTGTAGCTTCTTTCAGCAATGATGGTCCCGGATTCTCTCAGGAATTTACAGAGCTGCCGGAATACAAGGCGGCAGAATCGAAATTCCACGTGTATATGCCTCAGAATTCTGTTGTTGGCATGTTCTTTGAGAACAGAGGAAAGCTTCGCATCGTCAAAAGCAAGCAGGTCGGTGTATTCCAGCATGACGGCATGTCCTGGCAAGTCATGGGCTCCGGGTTTGTCAGAGCCAACAAGATTGGTAAGGACGCTGTCAATACAATCCTGCTCAATGACAGAATACACGCTCTGCCGCCCGAGGCGAGAAAGCACTTTGTGGATGTATTGTTCGGTATGCTGGAATCGACCGGTGTCAAGACTTTGTCCGAACTCAATGCCCGCAGTCTCAAAAACATCGTGACCATGATCAAAACGTTCAATGATCTTGATAAGCGAGAAAGAGAACTGATGCTTTTGCTGATTGCCGAGCTTTTGGATCTTGGTATGACAACGCCTAAGGACTTTGAAAACGTACCTGAATAAAGAAAAATACCCTTGCGACAGTCGTCGCAAGGGTCAGACCACTGACAAAGAGTCCGAGACGTATGTTTTGGGCTCTTTTGTCATATTTACAGGAAGGAAGAAAAGTGGTATAATATAGGTGAAAAACCGAGGAAGAAAAGGAAAACTATTTCGACGATGACAGTCTGGGTGGCAGTACCCGTAGACAGCAAACACAACATCATCACCGACGTATTCGTAACTCCCGGAAATACCAATGACGTAAAGCCTTACCTTGGCAGATTAAGAAGACAGATCGAAACCTTTGGATTTATGGTAAAAGTACGTAGGACTTGACGCAAGGTATTTAAACTTTGATGGATTTTACGAAACCATTTCAGGCATAGCCTTTATTCTTGAGGAGTAAAGATGTATGAAACGTTCATTACTCAATTCTATATTATGTATGTTGGTTGTGTGTTCTTTTGCATCGTGCATTGTCCAAGTGAAAGAGATGAATTGGGTTATATCATCGGCAGATATGGCATTGATACAGGAACAGTTACGCCTCGATAAATAATCGTCTATTCTTATGAGCACAAACACCCCCGCCGATTTTAGGCGGGAGTGCTCATATGTATGGGGAGTTACCACTCCAGCTTGATCTCCTCGTTCTGCTCGGAGGAATCGTAGATGGCCTGCATCATACGCGCAGTGATGATGACCTGGTCGATGTGAGAGGGAAGCTTTTCACCCGTCTTGATGCAGCGGATGAAGGAATCGATCTCATTCTGGAACATGTGCACACTGTCGTACTCGGGCACTTCCTTGGTCAGCTTGCCGTCCTTAGTGCCGAATACCGTAAAATTGCCGCCGTAGTTGAGGCGCACGCCCGCCTTGTCACCAAGGAAGTCGATATAGCATTCGCCAACGCCGATGTTCTGCGCCCACGCGCCGTTGAAGGTGATGGTGGGACCCTCGGTACGGATAAAGCCGGTCACGCTGTCGTCCACGTCGTAGGTGCCGTTGAGATCCTTGGTGTCTTCAGCCCACATGCCCTCGTAAACGTAGTTAGGCATATCCGCGCCCAGCTTGCAAAATGCCTTGCCCGAAACGGTCAGAGGCTTTGGGTCGCCCGTGCAGTACATGACGATATCCAGGTAGTGCACGCCCCAGTCGATCAAAGCGCCGCCGCCTGCGATCTCCTTGGTGGTAAACGCACCGCCAAGGCCGGGGATAGAGCGCCATGCGCGAAAGGAAACGTATACGTGATATACCTCGCCCAACTCACCATTCTCGATCAGCTTTCTGATCTCGTTGACGGCCGTGTTGAAGCGGTTGACCACGCCGATGTTGAGCACCTTGCCCGACTTGTGCTGTGCCTGTTGCATCAGCTTTGCCTCAGCATAGGTGCGGGCAGCAGGCTTTTCGCAAAGCACGTGCTTGCCGTGCTCCAAAAAGTCAATGGCTATGGTGGTGTGCATGCGGTTGGGCGTGCAGACCGAAACCGCCTCGATCTCCGGGTCATCTAAAATGTCGTGGTAGTCCACGATGGCGGTGCCGCAGCCGTACTTTTCCACGGCAGCCTGCGCCTTTTCTGGAATGATGTCGCAGAAATACTTGATCTCCACCTCGGGGTTGTTCATGTATGCGGGGATGTGTGCGCCGTTTGCGATCGTGCCGCAGCCGATGACGGCAACCTTTGTTTTGCTCATGGGGTAATCCTCCTTGATAAAGCTATTGGCAATATTATACTGCAGAAAAGGGGATTCGTCAAGAATTATCGTATATGTTCACACCGTGTTAAAAAATATTTGGTACACTAACCGTGTATTATGATATCGGGAGGAAAACTGTGACAGTAAAGATCCTAAAGCTGCAACAAAACGCACAAATTCCCACCTACGGCAGCGCCGACGCAGCAGGCGCAGATTTGTATGCATGCATCGACGAGGCGGTGACCATTCAGCCAGGTCAGACCGTGCTGATCCCCACGGGACTTTCCATGGAGATCGAGCAGGGCTTTGCGGGATTTATCTATGCGCGCAGTGGCCTTGCCACCAAGCGTGGACTTGCGCCCGCCAATAAGGTCGGCGTTATTGACAGCGATTATCGCGGGCAGGTGATGGTGTCATTGCATAATCACACGGGACAGCCCCAGACTGTCGAGCCCGGTGAGAGAGTGGCGCAGATCGTGTTCGCACCCGTATATCAGGCACGGTTTTGCGAAACAGACGCCCTGCAGGACACCGAAAGAGGCACGGGCGGATTCGGATCAACCGGAACGAAATAACTAATGAAAATGAGAATAATCACTATTTCGGAGGAAATTATGAAAACCATCAAGATTCTTTGTCTGATGCTTGTAGCGCTGATGCTTGGCGTATGCTTTACGGGCTGTGACGGTAACGGTGAAGAGACCACCACGGATGAACAACCCGCAGCTCCCGAGCAAACCGATGCTCCCGAGCAGACCACCGATGCAACAACTGAGGAAGAGACCACAGCGCCCGAGGCTCCCGAGGAGCTGCAGGCTTACGACGCCTTTTACCTCAATACCTACATGAAGCCCATCTGGAAGGGCAAGTACATGTATAACGAAACCGTCATGTTCGTCGGCATGGATGACAAGGCATCGCTCTTGTACACGCCCGACGAGATTCTTTCCGTGACCTCCTACGACCTTCAGACGGTCTATGAGCAGGGCAAGGACTACGACGTAGTCGACGGTCAGATTGTGCTGCTTGAGGGTACGCGCATTCCCGTCATCACCATCGAGGAGTACTATCACAATCAGCCCTCGGGCAATGCCGCGATCCCCGATCTTATGACCAAGTATAACGGCAAGAATTGCTACACCTACTGGGGCGAGGGCACGACCATGACCCAGTGGCAGATCGCCGTGACCTATACCCACAGCCAGACCTGGGAGGGCTTTGTTCCCGAGACCTCTGATCAGTTTACGCAGCTGATCGGTAAGCTTGAGGTGGGCGAGGACGTGACCATGATCTTCTATGGCGACAGCATTACCTGGGGCGCATCTGCCTCCGGTCTTGCCAACACTCAGCCCTATATGCCCACCTATACGCAGCTGTTCACGCAGTACCTGGCGCAGAAGTACGGCTACACCGTCAAGTATGTCAATCCCGGTCTTGCAGGCACGGCAGTGCCCCCCGCAGAGGATAGCGTATTCGGCACCAACGGCACCATTACCTACATCAATCCCGCTGTGGGTGGCTGGACCAGTGCCGACGGCACAAACAAGTTTGACGAGTACGTCAAGCCCTTTGTGGATGAGTACGGCTGTGATTTCTTCCTGCTGGCGTTCGGCATGAACGATGCGGGCAACAGCGCCAAGAGCGAAAAGAAGGCGATCAAGAAGATTGCCGATCAGCTTTATGACATAGCACCCGATGCTGATATGCTGCTGGTGGCAACCATGATCCCCAACCCAGATGCAACCAACGGCTGGTACGGCAACCAGCACAAGTTTGAGACCGTCTTTGAGGATCTTGCAGCCGACTACGTAGCGGACGGCAAGTCCTGTGCGGTTGCCAAGATGACCAGTATGAGCCAGAGAATCATTGAAAACAAGAGATTCCGCGACCATACCGGTAACAACATCAATCATCCCAACGACTTCTTGGCAAGAATTTACGCACAGGTCGTATACCAGACCGTGATCGGTTATTAAATCAAAATACAGAAAAGCCTCGCATGCAAATGCGGGGCTTTTCTTGACAAGATACATAAAGCGTGATAAAATAATGGCAAAGAAAAACCGAGGAGGTAAAGTTTGAAACAATCACCTAATCCCAATCCCTTGCGTCACTAAAAAAGCGCGCAGATAAAAAGACTGTCGCAATGCAGTCAAAAAAATATAGGATAATAGACTAAGTACCCACTCCCACCGCAGAATCATCTTTGATGATATAACCACGAAGTTTAAGGAAATTCAATGCTTGAGATACGGAAAGCTCTTTAGAGAATGGTGCAGGGGTATCTGCAACAACACAAGGAATGTAAGCTTCAAGTTTAGAAAGAATATTCCACACGGCAACCAAGATCATACGGCAAACGGCAATAATCGCTT
>CAZCRV010000006.1:0-24451 GCA_964501175.1 uncultured Clostridium sp. | reverse complement strand
ATTGCCCCCGCGCTATATTTTGATTATGTCCATTCGGAAAGCACATTATCTGAAACATTGAATGTATTTTATTCGGATTATGCTGTTTTGCAACAATTGATAGACTTAGAATATGTAACCGGTATTTCTATACAGTATTTTTATGCTGTTCCCGGAAGTTACTTTGATGAATGATACTATAATACAATCAGAAAGGTGAAAAGTAATATGACAAAAAAGATTTTCTTTTTTGTCAACCCCTTTTTCAAAATTTCTTTAACTTTTTTTGCAAAAAAAGAGCCAAGTCCATCTCTGAACTTGGTTCTTTTCTTAACTTAATGACATTGGCCCTACGGGTGCCCTGTGCTTTTTTGCTTTTACATCTCCCAGCTGCCAAGCCAGTTGGAGAATTCCATGTAAATCTCCTGCATTTGTGCAATCAGCCCTTCGCCTCTGGTCAGCGTATAAACGTAGTCCTCGGTGCCGAACATTTCCACGTATTGCAGCTCGGAGGTGTAGTTGCCGCTCTGCAGCTCGCCAAGTGCCGTTTGTGCCAGTGCCTCTGCCTTGCGGATGTTGGCTACCAGGTCGGCAAACGCCTCGGGGTCAACCTGCTCGATCTTTTCTACGATCGAATCAAAATAGCCTTCCTTATAGCCGTAATTGTACTGCGCGCCGTCGGTGTAGATAAAGTGCTCGGCGTCGCTTGCGTACAGGTAGTAGCCCGGAACGGTCTGGCCGTTTTCATCGGTGTAGCTGTTGACGTAGTAAGTATTCCATGCGCACAGGAAGTTGACGTAATCGTACATGCGGTAGATCTCGTTGATCACGTCGGTATTGGCGATCTCCTGCCAAAGCGCCAGGTCCTCGGAGAGATCCTCTGCCTTGATGATGGTATAGGTTGCATCCACGATCTTGCAGCAGAATTCGTAGCCGTACAGATCGGTAAAGGGCTGATCCTCGCTCTCTGCCACCTCAAGTCTGCCTGTGACCTGAATTGCCTGCGTGGTATACGCAAAGGAATCGCCTGCCTTGGGGTAGATCTCCATGGTGTTGGAGAGCTGCGAGGTATTGGGTACGCAGAAGGGGCAGCTCTGGTAGGGAAGGTTCATCAGAAACATGAAGGAGCCGTCCACGGGAGAGCTGGTTGCCATGTAGCCGCTGATGGTGACCATGGTGCCGTCCAGCGTTTTGAGATAATCGTAGCCCGAGGCCGCCTTGAAGCTGAGCTTGGTGACGGTGGCTTCTGCGGGTGTGTCATTGGTGGTTTGCCCGGGCGTGCCCTCGGGGTCTTTCTTGTCGCAGGCTGCCGTGACTGAGAGAGTCATGAGCAGCACAAGCGCAAGGGCTGTGAGTTTATTGAATATTTTGAAATTTCTCATAAGTTTAATCCGATATGCTATCCTTTCTTGACATACAGAAGGTCCAGATCACGGTGGGGAGCACGCTGATGATGAATACCGCCAGCAGAATGATCAGCTCCGCGGGATATACCTTGGCCATGTTGAGCACGACACCCATGGATTCCACGTAGTCGTTCATCAGCGACATGCACAGCCTGGATACGCCGAATGCCAGCAGCACCGAGACAAAGCCCATAAGCCCGTTCTGAATGATATACAGGAGGTTGATCTTGTTCATGCCGATACCGATCAGGCGCATCAGTGCGATCTCCTTGGCGGAATGGTACATGTTCAGCAGCGTGATGATCGAGATGATCATGATGTTCATGACCAGGATCACGGCGCAGAGCACGAATACGATGTACTTGGTGTCGTCGGTGTCGTTGAGCACGTCGCGTACCACGCTCATGGGCTCAATCGCCTGCAAAGTATAGCTGTCGCCATCTCTTGCGGTGATGATCTTGCCGTCGTATTCCTGCACCAGCTGCATGGCAAAGCCGGGATTCTTGGTGTTGACCAGGATCGAGCAGACCGTAGCGTGGCTTTCGCCCTCGTGCTCTTCGCCCTCCTCGTGCTCGCTGTGATCGTGCATTTCCCAAAGCGTTCTGATCTGGGTAAAGACGATGTTGTCAAACGAAGAGTGGCTTTCCTCTAAAATGCCGACGACCGTCATACCCTCTGCGTGTGTGTCCGTGCCACCCACGCTGTGGCTGGTGTACAGCACGTCGCCCACCTCCAGGTCACAGTACTTGGCAATGTTGGAGCCGATGACTGCCTGCATGGTGGCCGTGGGGTCGAACATCTCGCCCTTGGCGACCGTTTTCTTATCGAGATAAGCAGGTGTTGTGCCCACAACGCCGTAGCCGTTGTAATTGTCTGCCATGGCAAAGGGAATGACCGAGGTCACTCGCTGATCCTGCTGCAGAGTAGAGACAACCGAGTAGGGAATGGTGCCCACCGGCTTATCGGTGAAGTACATGGTGTTCATAGCCAGCTGCGTGTTGCTGCCTGCGGGGCCGATGATGGCCGAATAGTACCCTGCGTTGCTGGTGATGCCCTCGTCCACCTGGGTGGCGACGTTAAAGGCAAGCACGCCGATGCCTGCCGAGATCACGATCGAGAGGATGACCAGAATGATCTGCACCTTCTTGATGGCCATGTTTTTAAGTGCAAACTTCAACATGTCAGCAGCCCTCCTTTTCGGTGATCGTGTCGCGCATTCCGCTTGTCATTTGGTTCATGTCCACGACCTCGTCAAAGTACCCCGCAAGGCGGTCGTCGTGCGTGACGGCAATCAGGGTTTTGCCGCGGGAGACTTCTACCAGCTCCTTGATGACCTGCTCGCCGATGGCAAAATTGAGGTTACCCGTCGGCTCGTCGGCAAGGATAATATCGGGGCGCTTGACAAGCGCACGTGCAATGGCAACGCGCTGCTTCTGACCGCCCGAGAGGTGCTTGATCTTGGCGTTTTTCTTTTGGTAGATATCCAAGGAGCGCAGCATATCGTCCATGTCCGAGATATCTACGCCCTCCAGGCGCAGAATGCCGATGTTGTCGGCAACGGTCATATCGTTGATCAGCTTGAAATCCTGGAAGATATAGCCGATCTTCCCGATTCTGAACTTATCCTTGGCCTTTTGCGAGGCGGCGCTCATTTCCACGCCGTCAATGAGAATCGAGCCCTGGGTGGGGGAGAGAATGCCCGCGATCATATTCAGCAGCGTGGATTTGCCGCAGCCGGATGCGCCGAGCAGCATATAGGATTTTCCGTTTTCAAAGATCATATCGCGGTATTCAATTTCGGTTTCGTTCTGAAATCGCTTACCGAGGTTTTTGATTTCAATCATGTGTCATTTCCTTTCTTCATTAAGCTTGTTTTTGCGAAATTGCTTAATTCCGAAAGCGGTACTTTCGTCATTAAGCTTGCATACTTGAATGGAATGCAAGTCTTAATCCGAAATTTTTACCTTGAGTCCGACGGGTGTTGTATCACGTCCCTCTGAAATGTACGCATATGGATTGCGGATGCCAAAGCCAAGGGCGGGCAGCGTACCTGCCACGGCGCAAAGCGTTATGCCGATCAGGACGTACCGTGAGGTATCCAAAAGGGTACAAATGGCACAATCCGTATCAATACATTCATGAGAGTGCGGCAAAAATACAGCCGAGGTATAGGAAAAAACCAAAATAAGGCACAGAATGGCCAACAGCTTTTGCCACGTGCGACGATCAAATCTCATCAGCAATACCTCCTTTTCATGAGTATTGATGCGCTCTTTCAAAAAGTGCACATCCATATATCAAGTATACCACTAATTTTTGTGGGTGTCAACGATTCGGGTGGGGATTTCGGTCGAATTTTGCATGAATTTCAGCTGAAAATTTTGGCAAACAAAAATGTGCAGCCCGGTCGGGCTGCACATTGGGGTGATATACTGATCACATCAGCTTCTGATACAGTTCCTTGATCTCGGCAACGCTGGTTTCTCTGGGGTTACCTGGACGGCAAGCGTCAGCATATGCGGACTCGGCAAGGAAGTCAAGGTCTTCGGGCTTGACGATTTCCTTAAGGTCAGCGGGAATTCCAACGTCTGCGGATAGCTGCTTGACTGCATTGATGGCAGCGGCTCTTGCCTCGTCCAGCGTCATATCAGCAACGCCGGGGACGCCCATAGCGACTGCGATATCTCTGTATTTCTCACCGGTTGCGGGAGCGTTATACTCCATGACGGTGGGCAGAATGATGGCGTTGGCAACACCGTGAGGGGTGTCGTACAGTGCGCCCAGGGGGTGCGCCATGGAGTGCACGATACCAAGGCCTACGTTAGAAAAACCCATGCCTGCAACGTACTGGCCAAGTGCCATACCCTCGCGGCCCTCCGCGGTGCCTGCAACCGCACCGCGCAAAGACTTTGCGATGATCTCAATGGCTTTGATGTGAAACATATCGCTCATTTCCCAAGCTGCGCCCGTGATATAGCCTTCAATGGCGTGGGTCAGCGCGTCCATACCTGTAGCAGCAGTCAGACCTTTGGGCATGGTAGCCATCATATCGGGGTCAACAACGGCAACTACGGGGATATCGTGTACGTCCACGCAAACCATCTTGCGGTTGTTCTGCGCGTCGGTGATGACGTAGTTGATGGTAACCTCTGCAGCCGTACCTGCGGTGGTGGGAACGGCGATGATGGGCGTGCACTTATTCTTGGTGGGAGCTACACCCTCAAGCGAGCGAACGTCAGCGAATTCGGGATTTTCCATAATGATGCCAATGCCCTTGGCGGTATCCATGGAGGAGCCGCCGCCGATGGCTACGATGCAGTCAGCCCCGCTTGCCCTGCAGGCTGCCACGCCGTTCTGTACGTTTTCAATGGTGGGGTTGGGCTTTATATCACTGAAAATCTCATATGCAATGCCTGCCGCATCAAGCACGTCGGTGACCTTCTTGGTTACACCGAACTTGATCAGATCGGGGTCGGAGCAGACGAGTGCTTTTTGAAAGCCTCTTGCCTGAATTTCTGTAGCAATCTCCTTGATCGCGCCCTTGCCATGGTAGCTTGTTTCGTTGAGAACGAATCTGTTTGCCATAATGTGTATCTCCTTGTATTTGATATTCAGACTGATCCAAAGGATCACCTTATTATAGCACGGTGCAGGGAAGAAATCAAGTCTTTTTTTGATGTTACAGATGTTACATTTTGCGCGCATTTATCCCACGACCTGTGAAAATTTCTACAATATTACATGAATATCCACAAAAAAATTGATAATATTTTTAAAAAATACATCTTGGCAAGCAAGCAGAAATGTTGTATAATGTAAAAAGGCTTTATATGCCGATACGTTTAGATGACAAGATAGGAGTTATGCTTGTGAAAAAAACGCTGAGAGATCTGCAGGAGTACGTCAACGAAATCGTGGCCGCCTACGGTGGCAGAGACGCCTACAGATATATCGACAAGGACAACAGAATAGTCAGAAAGACATACAATAAGTTCGGAAGCGATATTTTTGCCGTAGCATCCCGGCTGACAAGCGGGGGATACAGGCACAAGCATATCGCTATTATCGGCTCGTCCAGCTACGAGTGGGTGGTGACCTTTTTGGGCATCGCCTGCAGTGGCAACGTGGTCATTCCGATCGACAAAATGCTCTCGACCGAGGAAATGCTGGGTCTGCTTGTCATGGGTGATGTGGACATGGTCTTTTTGTCCGAGGAATTTGCATCCATGAAGCAGGAGATCGAAGAGGCGAATAACGGCGTTCAGACAATCATCAGCTTTTCAAGCGAGGAGTATAAGGAGATTCTCTCCACCAAGCACGTGCCGCTGCCCGAAATCGATCCAGACGAGATGGCGGAGATTCTGTTTACCTCGGGCACTACCGGTGTCAGCAAGGGTGTTATGATCAGCCAGAGAAGCATTGTGGCCAACATTTCGGATATTTATCGCATGGACTTTGGTCGCGGCGTCAAGTATCCCGTGGTCATGTCTGTGCTGCCCATTCACCATACCTTTGAATTGACGGTGGACAACCTTGGCGTGCTTTATTGCGGCGCAACCGTTTGCATCAACGACAAGCTGGAAAATATCGTTGCAAATCTGAACAGATTCAAGCCTGCGGTCATCTTAGTCGTGCCCGCGATCGCCGAAGTCTTTTACAAAAAGGTCAAGGAGGGCATTTCTTCAGGCTCGGGCAAGCGTAAGGTGGGCTTTGCAAGATTTGTCAACCGCGTGCTTTCCTATTTTGGGTTTGATGCAAGGGGACCGCTCTATAAGAGCCTGCGTAAAAAATTCGGCGGCAATTTGTGCCGCGTCATCGTAGGCGGCGCTGCTTTGCGCCCCGAGATCGCCAAAACCTTTGAGGAATTCGGTGTGAGCATGTATCAGGGCTACGGCATGACCGAATGCGCACCGCTGATCGCGGCAAACTATCCCGGTATCAACCGCCACGGTTCGGTCGGCAAGCCGGTTTCCTACATGGACGTCAAGATCGTGGACGGAGAGATTGTGGTCAAGGGTGATGGCGTCATGCTCGGCTACTACAAAAACGAAGAAGCTACGCGCGAGGCCATGACCGGGGACGGCTGGCTGCGCACAGGTGACCTTGGCTACTTTGATCGCGACGGTTACTTGTATATCACGGGCCGCTCCAAGAACCTGATCATTCTGGACAACGGCAAGAATATCTATCCCGAGGAGCTGGAAACGCAGCTTTCGGTCATTCCCGGCATCAAGGAGATATTGGTGTACGAGAGCCGCGGTAAGATCTGCGCGGCCATTCATCCAACCGATATCAACGACAAGTGCCAGCTCAAGGAGATCAAGCAGGGCATCAAGGCTTATAACAACGAAGCTCCCGCGTATAAGAGAATCGTCTCCTTTGACTTTATTGCAAGAGATTTCCCCAAGACCACGTCGCTCAAGATCAAGCGCAAGGAATCGGTCAAGATGGTCAGCGAGTTGATCTGTAAAAAGACGGTGGAGCACGTGCCTCCAACCACGCCCGAGCAGATCAAGATCACGGCTGCCTTTGAAAAGATCCTTGGCTGCAAGAACGTGGGCATCAAGGACGATTTCTTTGATCTTGGCGGCGACAGTTTGGCTGCCCTTGAGGTGGGGGCCTTGATCGGTGTGCCCGCGCAGGAGCTTTACGACCATCCCACAGCCGAGCAGCTTGAGCTTGTGCTGCTGCAGGTCAAGGACGAGGAATCGACAGAGCAGAGCAAGATCAATATCAACGAGCTGATCCGACATAATTCCAACCAGCTGCGCGAAGCAGAGGTCAAGTACATTCTGCTTACGGGTGCTACGGGCTATCTCGGCTCGCACATTCTGCATGAGCTGATGCGCCATAAGATGTCGGTCATCTGCCTTGTGCGCAACGAGGAAAAGCTCAAAGATACGCTGAAGTATTATTTCCCCCGCGAGCACGAGTATTTCTCCTATCACGTCGTGCTTGGCGATATTTCCGAGCCCATGCTGGGACTGGATGAGAAGGATTATCTGGCACTTGCCAAAAAGGTGGATATGGTCATCCATACCGCGGCAAACGTCAGCCATGCGGGCAACTATGCGGACTTTGAGCGCACCAACGTGTTGGGCACGCAGAACGTCATTGATTTCTGCTTCAAAGCGGGTGCTGTGCTGCAGCACACCTCTACGGCCAGCGTGCACGGTGCGGGTACGGTTGCGCAGCGCAATCCCGATGCAAAGTTTGACGAGTTCAGCCTGGATATCGGCCAGGAATACGCGCAGAATGTGTATATCCACTCCAAGTATAAGGCCGAGGAGGCGGTGCTGCTTGCAAGAGAAGAGGGACTGGAGGCCAACATTTTCCGTATCGGTAACCTGACATGGAGAATGAGTGACGGCGTGTTCCAGAGAAACGCGCAGGACAACGGCTTTATCGGACGCTATAAGGGCCTTATGAAGGTAGGCGTTTACAGTAAGGAGATCGCGGATTATCCCATCGATTTCACACCTGTGGACGAGTGCGCCGACGCATACGTCAGACTTGCGCTGCACAACCGCGTCAACAACATCTACAACCTGTATAACCCGCACGTCTTTACTATCAGCACCTTGGCCAAGAAAACGTTCCGCAGCATCAAGCAGGTGCGAAGCGAGATCTTTGAAAAGTCGCTCAAGGAGCTGATCTCGGATAAGGAGGTTGCCGTGCTGTCCTTCTACAGCACGATCGCATCCTCGTCGGCCAACGTGCCCATCAGTAACGAATACTCGGTGGCAGAGCTTGGCAAGCTGGGCTTTAAGTGGTCCAAGATCACGCTCAGATATCTGAGTTATGTGAAGAAAATCAAGTAAGGAACAAGAAAAGCAATATGAGAATAGGGATTGATATCGGTTCAACCACCATCAAGTGCGTTGTACTGGATGACGACGGCAACCTTCTCCACAAGAGCTATGAGCGACATTTCGCCATGATCAAGGAGAAGACCCGCGAGGTCATCAAAGGATTGATCGATAAATTCAATATTACCGAACCCGTCATCTGCGCCGTGTCCGGTTCTGCGGGCATGGGTCTTGCAGAGCGCGCGGGCGTACCCTTTGTGCAGGAGGTGTACGCCACCAAGGTGGCCATCAGCCACCGTTTGCCCGAGACCGATGTGGTCATTGAGCTGGGCGGTGAGGATGCCAAGATCCTTTTCCTGAAGGGCAACCTTGAGGTGCGCATGAACGGTACGTGTGCCGGCGGTACGGGCGCGTTTGCCGATCAGATGGCGTCCTTGATGCAGATCGAAACGGGCGAGATGAACGAGCTTGCAAAGCATTACGAGAAGATCTATTCCATCGCCTCGCGTTGCGGCGTGTTTGCCAAGACCGACATTCAGCCGCTGCTCAACCAGGGCGCGAGAAAAGAGGACATCTCGGCAAGTATTTTCTACGCCATCGTCAACCAGACCATCACCGGCCTTGCCCAGGGACATCCCATTGAGGGCAACGTGGTGTATCTGGGTGGCCCCTTGACCTTTTTGTCCGAGCTACGCGCAGCCTTTGACAAGACCTTGAACTGTAAGGGCACCTGCCCCGAGGATTCCTTGGTCTTTGTCGCACTTGGTGCTGCATATTACGCCCAGGACAAGGTAGACCTTGCCAAGGCATACGAGATCATCGGGGAAAAGGCAGATTCGCTGACCGATTCCTCGCTGCGCCCCTTGTTTGCAAACAGGGACGAGTACGATGCGTTTATGACGCGTCACGCCGCGCACAGCGTGCCCCGTAAGGAGGGCGTGGATTATGCGGGCGATGCTTACTTGGGCATTGACTCGGGCTCGACCACACTCAAGGTCGTGCTGACCGATGCCGAGGGCTCGATCATTTATTCCAAATACCGGTCCAATCAGGGAAAGCCGCTTGACGTGGTCAAGGACACCTTGATTGAAATGTATGAGAAATATCCGAACGTCAAAATCGTTTCGTCTGCGGTCACGGGATACGGTGAGGATATGATGCGCGCTGCGCTTGGCATTGACGTGGGCGTGGTGGAAACCGTGGCGCATTTCACGGCGGCCAAGTATTTCATGCCCGACGTGGAGTTTATCATTGACATCGGCGGCCAGGATATGAAGTGCTTCAAGATCCGCAACGGCGCGATCGATAACATTTTCCTCAACGAGGCTTGTTCCTCGGGCTGCGGCTCATTCCTGCAGACCTTTGCAAATTCCATGGGATACCCCATCGACGAGTTTGCAAATCTCGGACTGTTTGGCGAAAAGCCGGTTGACCTCGGCTCGCGCTGCACCGTGTTTATGAACAGCTCGGTCAAGCAGGCGCAAAAGGAGGGCGTCAGCGTAGAGAACATCTCGGCCGGCCTTTCGATCAGCGTGGTCAAAAACGCTATTTATAAGGTCATTCGCGTGCACTCTGCCGACGAGCTTGGCAAAAAGATCGTGGTGCAGGGCGGCACCTTCCTCAATAACGCCGTGCTGCGTGCCTTTGAGCAGGAGATCGGCGTGGAGGTCATCAGACCCGATATCGCGGGCATGATGGGAGCGTTTGGTGCTGCGCTGTATGCAAAGCAGCTGCATAAGGCAGACCAGGTCTCCACCATCCTCTCTTACGAGGATATGAAAAGGTTTACCTACTCGATCAAGAGCGTGACCTGCAACGGCTGTAACAACCGCTGCGCGCTGACGGTCAACGATTTTGGCGGCGGCCGCAGATTCATCGGCGGTAATCGCTGCGAAAAGCCCGTGACCAATAAGGCGCAGGACGATTCGCTCAATTTGTATGAATACAAGCTGGCCGCTCTTGCGGCGATCCCCGAGGGCGAGGGTACGCGCGGTACCATCGGCCTGCCTATGGGACTTAACATGTACGAGATGTATCCGTTCTGGAGCGCTCTGTTCAGAGAACTGGGCTTTGCGGTCAAGATGAGCGGATTTTCCAACCGCAAGCTGTACCTTAAGGGACAGGGAACCATCCCGTCCGATACGGTCTGCTTCCCCGCAAAGATGATGCACGGACATATCCAGCAGCTGATCGAGATGGGCGTGGACGCCATTTTCTATCCCTGCATGACCTATAATTTCAACGAGGGTAAGGCAAAGAACTGCTTTAACTGCGCGGTGATTGCGGGTTATCCCGAGGTTATCGAGGCCAATACGCTCAATTTCGGCAAGGTCAAATACATCAACGAATACGTAGGACCTCACGAGCGCGGAAAATTCCCCGCACGCTTTGCTAAGATTCTGCAAAAGCACTTTGAGGGAATTGACGCAAAGGCAGTCAAGGCGGCCTGCAACAAGGCATACGACGCATACGACGCTTACATGGCAGATGTGCGCGAGCAAGGCAAAAAGATCGTGGAAGAGGCAAGAACCGAGGGCAAGAAGATCATCGTGCTTGCGGGCAGACCCTACCATGCAGATCCCGAGATCAACCACGGCATTCATAAGCTGATCTGCGCGCTGGGATTTGCGGTGGTATCCGAGGACGCGGTTGCCGCCATGGCGCCCGATTTCAAGGTCAATCTGCTTTCCCAGTGGACCTATCACCAAAGACTTTTCTCCGCTGCCAAGTACGTGACGTCGCAGAACGATATGTACCTTGTGCACCTGGTATCGTTCGGCTGCGGACTTGACGCGCTGACCACCGACGAGGTGCGCGCGATACTGGAGCACGACGGCAATCTTTATACACAGATCAAGATCGACGAGGTCACCAACCTCGGCGCGATCAAGATCCGCTTGCGCAGCCTGATCGCTGCGATCGAGCAGCAGAAGGGAGGGGAAGCGTGATGAAAGAGCAGGGACATTATCGCGAGCGCGTGAAATTTACGCGCAAGATGAAAAAGGATTACACCATTCTGACGCCCAGCATGGCGCCCATCCACTTCAAAATTCTGCGCCCCATCCTGCAGCGCGAGGGGTACAGCATCGATATCATGGAAAACGACGGCCCCGAGGTGCTGCAAATGGCGCTTAAGTACGTCAATAACGACATGTGCTACCCCGCCATGCTGACCACGGGTCAGATGCTGGCTACCATGAAGAGTGGCAAGTACGATCCCGATAAGGTGGCCATGATCATCACCCAGTCGGGCGGCGGCTGCCGTGACAGCAACTATATCAACCTGATGCGTAAGGCCTTCCAAAAGGCTGGATACGGCCACGTGCCCTTCATCTCGGCCAACGTGTGGCTCATGGAGCTCAATCCGGGCGGATTGCTCAGCCCGTTCGGCCTGCTCATGGCAGTTGCGGGACTAATCTACGGTGACCTTGTCATGATCCTTTCCAATCAGGTGCGCCCCTACGAGGTCAACCCGGGAGAGACCGACGCCATGGTAGATAAGTGGGCAACCAAGCTGGGGCAGGGCTTTGCCAAGGGCCGCGGATACATGCCGTGGGCAATCAAGAAAAACCTTAAGGCCATTGTGGACGATTTTGCATCCATCCCGATCAAAAAGACCCCCAAGGTCAAGGTTGCGGTCATCGGAGAGCTGTATCTCAAGTATTCCGCGCCCGGCAATAACCACCTCGAAGAATTCCTTGCAGAGCAGGATTGCGAGGTCTACGTGCCCAGTATCTTGGGATTTGGTATCTATAAGACCAACGGCGCCTTGGAGGATCTGAGGCTTTACGGCGGCAAGCCGATCAAGCGATTGATCTTGGAGGTTGCCATGAAGTATATGTTCTGGATGGAGGATATTCTGATCTCGGCCATCGAGCAGAATCCCAAATTCGTGCCGCCCGAGCGCGTGAACGATCTCAAAAAGAGAGCCGAGGGCGTCATCAGCGTGGGCAACAGCATGGGCGAGGGCTGGTATCTGGCCGCAGAAATGTTAGAGTTTGCGGATCACGGATACGAGAATATCGTGATCGTGCAGCCGTTCGGCTGCCTGCCTTGCCACGTAGCAGCCAAGGGCATGATCAATAAGGTAAGACGCCTTGACCCCAGGCTCAACGTGGTCGATATCGAGTACGACCCGGGTGCCACAAAGGTCAATCAGGAGAACAGAATCAAGCTCATGCTTGTCGTGGCAAAGGAAAAGTTGCAATAAATTGCAGTAATAAATTGCGACAAAAAAACCGAGTCAATTGCATTTTGTGCATTTGACTCGGTTTTGTATTTGCTGGGGTTTATCCGATTGTGGAGCACTGCTCTAAAAGCTCCAGGATTTTGGCTTGATCCTGCTCCCGGACATACAGCTTCCAATGACCGATCCTGGCCTTTCCCGATGTGGGATCGTACTCGACGGTGTAATCGTTGACCTTGAAGATTGTGTTGTACGTGACGGAGGAATCCGAATCGGCGTCGCCTGCGGTGTAGCCCCGGATCTCGGCTTTGCTGAACACCTCGCGTACCAATAACAAATTGTCATCGCTGAGCTGAAGGATGCGATTGGTATAAGGGCTTTCCAGCAGCACCACGGTGCTCTTGTTGAATTCGGGGGCGATCTCGGTGAATTTCTCAAAGTAAATGCCGTTTTCGGTGACAAGATACTCGGAATACACCTCAAAGCGCGTGCCATTCATGTCGGGATAATCGGGTGCGGAGCCGGCGGCCGGGTGATATCCCACGATCAGCGCGTGCGTGCCTACGGTCAGGTTTTCCTTGCCCGTATATCCGGCAGAGTCTTGAAGGGCGCTGTCTACTTTTGCGTTGTGGCCGTAATACTCACCCGCATAATACAGTACACAGTCATAGTTGCCGGCACCCAGCGCGGTAATCGCTTCAAGCAGTGCGTCTGTGCAATCTCTTGTGTATCCATCCGCGATCCAATAGTAGCCTTCCGTGTGGAATCCTCCTTTTGCATAGTGAACCTTGATGCCGTCACAATCGAACGTCAATGCCGGGGTTCCTGTGATTGCCGAATGCCTTGTCCAGGATTGACTGTTAAATACGCTTGAAAAGTGTGCGGCAAGCTCGGGGAGCATGACGCAGTCGGAGGATGAAGTGTCCAGCGTGACTTTTTCGAAAACAGGCTGATAAACTCCGCCGTCCTTGACCGTGATGCCGATCTTGCAAAGGCGTTGGTCTTTGCCCGAAAAGTACAGGACAAGTGCGCTCTCATAGCCGGGAGACAGATTGCTTGAAAACTGGTTACGTCCGCATTTGTACGTAATGGTATAGGATTCGTCCGGCTGATACGTTACGAAAAGGTCAGTTTCAAAGGCAGTTGCAAGCCAATATCCCAAGTAGGGGGATTCTAACGCCTGCGCGTTCACAATGAATCCCTGCGCCTCTGCCTGCGCCACGATTTTTTCGATTGCCGTACTCAGCGAATCCTCGGCGGCAATGCCATAGGGCAGGATCATGCCGTCGGGAACGACCGAGGTTTCAAAATGGTTCTCGTAGGTTTGAATGAATTTGTTTTCCGTATATTGCGAATAACTGTAAGAAGCTTGGGCGTGCTCCCAGCTCTCTCCGTGGTATCCCGGAGCCAATTCAAGGTCCATCTCGGTCATCAGGTCAAACACGCCGACACCGTTTAGGGTGCATTGCATCACTGCCTGCTTGAATTCCGAGGGAACAGCAGAGTTAAATCCGTAGGCTTTCATGAATTGAGCAAATTCGTTCATGACGCCTGCGGAAAAAGCATGCCCGATTACCTCTATTTCATCGATAAACAAAACTTCCACATTCGCCTCGGGCATGCCGTAATAGCGTGCAAAGGTCTTTTGCAAAGAGCTCAGCAGTACCTCGGCGTCGGGGTGATTCTGCAAAGACGAGGAGAGCGTGAGCGTTACGTGTTTGTTTTGCGCCTCGTCAACAGAAAAGCTTGCGTCATACAGCGCGGCGTCCTCATCAAGGCCACAAAGGTACGCCCAGGTCAGAAACACGTTGGCGGCGTTGCCCGGCAGGCGCACGTACTCGCGCTTTTGTCTGCCGTTTTCGGCGGTGTAATAAATCCATACGTTGCGCTCCTTGAAGTAGGGCTCGGCACCGTCAGATGGAGAGGTGACGTAGTCAAGATCGGGGGTGATCGGAATAAATGGCACGACGATGGCCAAGGATGCAAGCAAGACGGCCAGCACGGCAGCCACGAGCGCGACTTTGAAGATCGGCTTAGCGGTTACGGGCACGCGCTGCTCGGCGCGGGCTACAAGCTCGGGGTCAATGCCGCCGAGCAAATGAGCAAAATCATGCTCGTTCATACGGTCCATCCCTCCTTTTCCAAATACGTGCGCAGCTTTTCTCTGGTGCGCGACAGAATTTTTTTGACGTTTGCTTCGGTCAATCCGTACCGCTTGGCAATCGGCTTGATCGCGTCCATGTGGTAGTAGCGGCGAATGAAAATATTGCATTCGCGCTCGGGCAGCGCCCAAAGAAAGCGGTCGATGGCCACAAGCAGCTCGCGGCTTGCCACCTGATCGGCAACGCTGACGTCGGATGCAACGATCTCACCGATCTCGTCCAGCGCGACGGTTACCTCACTGCCGCTTGCCGCCTTGCCTCGTTGTCTGTATTTATCCAGCGAGAGGTGGCGCGTAATGCCGCCAAGGTATTGCCCAAGCCGCGCAGGTCGCGCGGGTGGGATGGAGACCCAGGCCTGCAGCCAGGTGTCGTTGACGCATTCCTCGGCATCCTGCAGATTGTGCAGAATATTCTGCGCAATGCTTATGCAATAGCTGCCGTATTTTTCGGATGACTCTCGGATCGCTCGCTCGTCGCGCGCAAAGTATAATTCAAGAATTTCGTGATCGTGCATGCATTCGCCTCCTTTCACTTATATGTCGGAATTTTGGAAGGGTTGGTGACAAGTTTTTTTCTTATTTTTGATAATTGGCAAATAATTTCTGAATTGAGACCGTCGGGGACGCCGGTCCCTACAAAAATTGTGAAAAAGCGGTATGCCTTGCCGTCTTGTTTCTACGTTGTAGGGACCGGCGTCCCCGACGGTCCGTTTCTTTCAAAGTTTTTTCGTGTCAGGCTGTCGTTTCGCTTACCTTGGCGGCCTTCCTTTTTTTGATCTCGCGCATGACTTTGATCAACATAAACACGCCAAGCGCAGCGGTCAGGATGTTGACGCCCACGAAATTGAACCAGATGCCGTCCAGCCCAAAGCTCCAAAGCGCGCCCAGAATCAGAACGGGGAAAACGAACGCCGTGCCCAGCGACATGCAGGTGGCAAGCCCGGGCTTTTCGATGGCGCTGAGAAAGCCCTGGGTGGTCACGCCAAACCAGCGGAACAGGTAAGCAAAGCAGAAAAGTCGGATGGCGCGGGTGGATTCGGCTAAGAGCAAAGCGTCCTCGGCCTTTGCAAACATGGCTGCAATCGTGCCCGGGAAGAAAAACAGGATCGAGGTGGACACAAGGCCGACTATGGCCGTGCCGATATAGCCGCAGGTAAGGATCTTTTTGACGCGGTCATAGCTCTGGGCGCCCCAGTTGTAGCCAATAGCGGGCGAGAGGGAATCGCTGATGCCGTAAAGCAGCGGCCAGCAAAGGTCGCTTGCGTACATCAGCACCGCGTAAACGGCCACGGCAGTCGTGCCGCCGTTTTCTCCCCATACCCGGGCACCCAGGGTCATCAGAGAAACGTTGATCAATATCGAGGTCACACGCCCCGAGATATTGTTGAGAAATACGGGAGAGCCGCAGGCGGCAATCTCGCGGAGCATGGCGAGATGGATATGCGGCTTTGTAAAGCGAAGCAGCGTTTTTCCGCGCAAGAAGGGAATCATGGCCACGACCGAGCAGGAGCACATGGAGATCGAGGTGGCAAGTGCAGAGCCCACAACGTCCATCTCCAGCACGATCAGAAAGAAGACCAGAAGTCCTAAGGTCGCCACGTTGCAGCAGATGTTGATGACCATGCTGGTCTTGACGTAGCCCGAGATGCGCAGGTAGTTGTCCATGGCAAAAAAGATGGCGGCCAAGGGGCTGCACAAAGCGCAGGTGCGCAGGTATCGCATGGAGGTCTGGAGCAGCGCGTCGTCCGCGCCCATCATGCGACAAAGCGGCTCGGCGGCTAAGAACATGGTCGCACCCATGATCAGCGAGGTGATAAAGATCATGATCACCGAGCAGGAAAAGATGTTATTGGCGGTTTTGTAGTCCTTTTTGCCAAGCGCAATCGAGATGGGCACCGATGCACCCACGCCGATCAGATCGGCAAGCGAGAAGTTGATCATCACAAGCGGCATGGCAATATTGACCGCCGCAAGCGCGCCCTCGCCAAGCCTCTGTCCGATAAAAATGCCCTCGATGATGCTGTAGATCGACATGGCAAACATACTGACCATACCCGGCATTGCAACGATAAAAAACAGCTTCCAGGGTTTCATGGAAGCATACATGGCTTCGGTATCGCGTTTCATGTTTCTCCTCCTCCTTCTGTCATGACATACCCGACTATTATAATATGAATGTCGGCAAATGTCAAGCCCTCGGCACAAGGTTGCCCCGAGGTGCCGTTTGATAAATTTCGTCCTTGACGAATGGCTGCAAACATGGTATGATATAGTCGAAGGGAGCCGAACTCATACGCCCTGCGGCGAGAATTTTTCGCGTCTTATGCCAAATCTCGCCTTGCAAGATGCGTATCTTGCTTCGACTCGCTTTGACAAAATCCATCAAAAAATTCAACGCCGGAGGGTGCTGCGCAGTTTTGCGCGAGCAAATATTTCGCAGATGCAAAGAGAAAATGCGAAGCAATATAAGATATTGCGAGTATTTTATCTGTAGCAGGTGCAGATATTTGCCACGCAAAACCGTGTGAGTTCGGCTTCCTTCGGCTATAGGTAGAAATTTCCTAAGGAGGAAAGAGATATGATCGAAAAAACCAAGCAGACCGCGGGCGCGGATGAAAAAACGCCGTCGCACGCGCAATATTTTTCTTGGATCAATAATACCAACGAGGGCTCGACCGAGGCACAAACGCTGATCAATTTAGAATACTTCAAGTGGATGCGCGACGCATACGGCATGCAGCTGGACATTTACGCATGGGATGCGGGAAATTTGGACGGTGCGCAGGGCACGTACGAAACCTTGGATGGCCCCAAGCTTTCGCGTCAGTATCCGAACGGATACGCGCCCGTGGTTAAGGCGGCGGCAGACATCGGCGCGCGCATGGGCGTGTGGATGGGTCCGGACGGCTACGGTGAGGACGAACAGAGCGCCAAGGCGCGCCATGAGCTGCTGGTCTCGCTTTGTCGCGACTATCATTTTGCGCTGTTCAAGATGGACGGCGTGTGCGGCACGCTTCGCGAGGACACCCGCAGACGCTTCTGCGAGGTGCAGGCGGAGTGCCGCAAGTATTCGCCCGATCTGGTGCTGCTTAACCACAGACTCGAGCTTGGCGAGGGGGATAAGTATGCAACAACCTTCCTCTGGCAGGGCGCGGAGACATACGTGGACATCTTCTCCTATAACCAATGTACAGCGCCCCACAACCGCGCGTTCATTTTCTCGCGCGGCGAGACCGAGTGCTTGCGCCGCTTGACCGAGGATCATGGCGTTTGCCTGTCCTCTTGTATGGATCGCTTTGAGGACGATCTGGTTTACCAGGCCTTCAACCGCAATCTGATCCTCGCCCCCGAGATCTACGGCAACCCCTGGCTGCTGACCGATAAGGAGCAGCCCCGACTTGCGCATATTTACAATCTGCACGCAAGACTCAACGATATTCTGGTGGACGGCATGCTGCTGCCCGAGGAAAAGTATGGAATGAATGCGGTCGCGCGTGGCAATGCGCAGGTGCGCGTGCTCAGCTTTGGCAACCCCACTTGGGAGGCAAAGGAGTTTGAGATCAAGCTGGACGATGAGATCGGCTTAGCGCTTTGTAAGTCCGTTTCCGTCATCTCGCATCATCCCGCCACCTACAAGGTTGGTACGTTCAAGTATGGCGAGACGGTCAAGATCAAGGTTGAGCCGTTCCGCGCCGTGCTGCTTGAGATCTGCGACAGCTGCCGCGCCCCCGCGCTGCTGACCGAGCAGCCGCACCGCGTCATCGGCCGCAATCGCTACGAGCTTGTTCGCGAGCTGCCAAGCATCAAAAAGCTGGGCACCACCGCGCCCGTGGCAATTCCCGCCAATGCCGAAAAGCTGATCGAGGCGACTCTTTTCGCCATGGACAACGACTCCCTGGAAAGCCGCTGCGCCAAGAGAGCAGGGCAGACCAATATTCCCCAGGTCAAGGCTGCGCGTGACGCCTTCTTTGCCCAGGATACCTACCGCCTGCGCGGTTGCGACAACGCTTACGCCTTTGACGGCAACCCCGACACCTTCTTTGACGGCAACTCCCGTTTCCTATGGGGCACGGGCACCAGAATCGACGGCGGCTGCCTGCGCGTGGACTTTGGCCGCACCATGGATGCAGACCGCATTGAGATCGAATTTTTCTGCCCCGATACGCCTACCGAGGAGGCACCCGAGCAATGGATCCCCGAGAAGTTGGATTATTCCTGCGACCTGCATACCTGGATTGACGCAGGCAAGGGCACGTTTGCCCAGATCGGTGAGCAGACCGTGGGCGTTGTGCGCCATAATATTCACGATATCTACGAAAGCAAGGGCAAGAGATGCACGCTGTCCTTTGAAGTGAGTGCTTTGCGCTACGTGCGCGTACCAAAGCCCATGGACCGCATCAGCCGCATCTCGCTTTACAAAAACGGCAAGGAGCTGACTCTGACCGCTCCCCGCGCCAATAACCTGATGCCCTCTACAGAACAAAGACCCGTGATCGGCGCGCAAAAGGTGAGCGTCAAGGTTGACCGCAACGATTGGGTGCCCGGCTCTTATCTGTCGGTCGCGCTTGAGGGCGAGCACGGTGTGGAAGGCGCGTATGCCGCTGTGGAAATGGGCGAGAGTGCCATCGG
This sequence comes from uncultured Clostridium sp., assembly GCA_964501175.1. GTDB lineage: Bacteria > Bacillota > Clostridia > Oscillospirales > CAG-272 > SVQP01. The sequence goes on along the minus strand of CAZCRV010000006.1, from coordinate 5,281 downwards.
TGCCCCCGACCGCGCCCCCACCTATCTTGCCAACGCATGGGAATCGCGCGTGATTTTCATGGATCATCACTACACCTACTATATCCCCGTGACCGAGGAAATGTTAGGACGCGAGCTGACCGTTTGGGTCATGCTGCTGAGTTCCGAGCACACCGATTTTGTATCCGACGTGTATCTGTGCCCGCCGCTTTTGGATTAAGATGTATTAAGATTTCATAGAATCCCTTGCAATTGCGCACAATATTTGGTAGAATACAAAAAAGCAAGCCCATCTAAAGACTTGAAAGGAAATCTATTATGAAGCTCAATTACAAACGCGTATTGCTGGTCGGTATGGCGTTCTTTCTCATCAGCGCCTTCTGGCAGGCGTATGACGCCATCGTACCGCTGATCCTGACCAACCACTTCGGTCTGCCGCAGTCCGTCTCGGGCGCGGTCATGTCGATCGATAACGTCTTGGCCGTATTCATGCTGCCCATTTTCGGTGCGCTGTCGGATAAGATCAACACCAAGCTTGGCAAGCGCACGCCCTTTATTCTGTGCGGTACCATCGTGGCCGTTGTTGCTTTTATTGCACTTACGCTGATCGATAATTATCAACTGGCGCAGGTCATCGCCGCAGGCGTTCCCGGTCTTGAGCAGGGAACTATGGCGGATGCCGAATTTGCCGAGCTGGTCAGAAAAACCACGGTTGAACTGACCGTGGCAAATCCCTTGCCCTTTGTAGGCTTTATCGCAACGCTGCTTGTAGTGCTTGTCGCTATGGCAACCTTCCGCTCTCCCGCAGTTGCGCTCATGCCCGACGTCACCGTCAAGCCCCTGCGTTCCAAGGCGAATGCGATCATCAATCTGACGGGTACGGCAGGCGGTATCATCGTGCTGGTGCTGGGTATGGTTTTTGCAACCTCCAAGAATCATTACATGCAGTATACCGGTTACGTTGTGGCGGTCGTATCGGTCATGCTTGTGGGTCTGATCATATTCATGCTGACCGTCCGTGAGCCCAAGTGGGCTGCCGAAATGGAGGCAGAGTCCATCCGTCTTGGCCTTGAAGAGGCTCCCGCAGAGGATGCAAACGCTGCAAAGCGCAAGCTTTCAAAGCCTGAGCTGATCTCGCTGATGCTGATTCTTGCGTCTGTAGCACTTTGGTTCATCGGTTATAACTCGATCACCAGTAAGTATTCGGTCTACGCGACCAATATTCTGGGCTTTGACTTCAACTTTACGCTGATCGTGGCGCAGGCTGCGGCTATCGTTTCTTACGTGCCTGTTGGCATTATTTCGTCCAAGGTTGGCAGAAAGAAGACCATCCTTGCAGGTATCATCATGCTGGCAACCGCATTCACGGTTGGTCACTTCATCCAACCCACCACGCCCGCGTGGATCATGTATCCCATCTTCAGCCTGGCAGGCATCGGCTGGGCGTCCATCAACGTCAACTCGTTCCCCATGGTGGTTGAGCTGGCACGCGGTGGCGACGTGGGCAAGTACACGGGCTATTATTACACTGCGTCCATGTCCGCGCAGATCGTCGCTCCCATCGTCTCGGGCGTGCTGTACGACCTGATCGGCATGCGCCAGGTGTTCTTCCTGTTCGGTGCAGTCTTTGTGGTATTCTCGTTTATCACCATGCTGTTTGTCAAGCACGGCGACGCCAAGCCCGAACCTAAGAAGAGCGCGCTGGAGAATCTGGACGTTGACGACTAAATAAATGCAGAATGCAAAATGCAAAATGAATGTAGAAAAACCGCTCTTTCGAGCGGTTTTTCTGATATTAAACAAATTTTATTCCACGTTGATGTATCCGCCGATGATCTCGGCGACGGTTGCGCGATCCTCTTCGGAAAGCGTTGCTTGCCAATTGCCGATCTTGGCCTCGCCCCATCCGGCGATATATTCGATGGAATATCCGTTGATCTCAATAACCGACTCGAACAGGATGGCATCAGTATCTCCCAAGCAATATGAAAATTCCGCTCTATCAAAGATCTCACACAGAATCTGTGCGTGTTCCTCGTACACCTCTACGGGTGACCCCTCGTATGGAGTCAGTATGACGGTGCCGTTGCCAAAGTCGGGATCAAACTCGGTGATCCGCTCGAAATATGCACCGTTCACCGTGACCAGAACGCCCAAATCAACGGCATTTTTGCAATCCACAATGTCGCCAAACGCTGCTACTGCCTGCTTATCGTCATGGGCATACAGAATATCGTCAAGCCATTGGGGATTGATATTCATGGAAAAGCTTACCGTGCCGTTCAGCTTCTCGTCCACGGCCTCGCTGTGCCCGTAATACGAGCCGGCATAATAGATGATGGCGTTGTATTCTTCGGAGCGCAGGCCAACAAGCGCTTGGTGCAGCGCATCGGTGATATTCTTGGTATAATCGTCAGCGCGCCAATAGTGCTGCGTGGTGAAGAAGAGACCGTCAGAGTAGCCGACTGTCGTGCCATCACAATCAAATTCCACCATTACCGCAAGTTCCAGGCCGCCGTTGAGCCATTCTGCGCTGTTGAGTGCATTTAAGATGTCGGATGCTACCGGAGTGGGTAGAGGAGCGAGCAGATTGTTTTCATAAAGCTTGATGCTCTGGAAATCGGGTGCATAATTACCTTTGGCGAGCATGTCGTTGACAATCAATCTCTGCTCGTCAGAGAATTGGTAATAACGCTCCTGTCCCATCAAAATACCTGCTTCGGTGCTGTAGGAAAAGAGGAATCCCGCAAACGAGATGCGATAGTCGCAGGTGACGCTCGGGATGCCGTCGTTTCTTGTGGTGTTGTCAATGATGTCCAGCAGCTGTCTTGTCTCATTCGCGTCAAGCTCTCTGCCAAGCCCGTAGGACGACGTGGGGGAGACCATAATGGGGGAAGAAATCATTTCTACGGAGAAGTCGCCGTAGCCTGCTTTTACATAGAAGCATATGAAGACCATGTTTGTTTCGTTGTAGATAAGCTCCAGCGAATACTCGGGCGGTGCGGGATCTCCGTCCACAGGGGCAGCATAAAAGTCGTAGTGAATGATATAATCACCATGTCTGTTGCGTGTGATGCAAAACGTATTGAAGTTATCGCCAAGTCTGATCTGCTCACCCTCGAACAGCTTTTGCGCTCTTTCTACGGTATCCTGCGCGGTTTGTGGGTCAACGCCCATTTTGTGCAGTGAATCCACCAGCCTGTCACCGGGTGCGATGCCGTGCGGCAGGCGCATATCGTTGGGCAGAGCGAGGCCGCCAAAATAGTTGTTGCAGCTGCCATCCGGGTGGCGCGTATATCCGTATGCAAACAGGTTGGAGCCATGCTCTTCGCCGCTGTAACCCTCTGCGTATTCAACGGAATACGGGTTCATGATGTCAAGCAGACTCTTACCGCTAAGATAGGTCAGCTGCCCGACTGCCGCCTTGAATGCTTCGGGATCGGTTGTGTTAAAGCCGTATTTGAGCAAAAATTCATGGAATTCGGTGGCGGAAACCGCAAGAGAAGGGGTATAGTCCAAGCCTACGATCTGCACCACCTTTTCGAAGGTAAAGGAGTGCTCGCCAAAGCTGACCACAAGGTCGTATTCACCGCAAGTTGCTTGCTCGGGAATCTCGAAGGTGTAGGTGATCTCGCGGCTCTCGCCCGGAGCGAGGCGGTATTCGATGGGCTCACAATACACGTCCCTCGGATCTGTCGGCAGGATCGATTGATCCACGTAGATGACCGAATTCAATCGCAATCTTGCGCTCGGTGCAAAATCGCCTGAGATATCGGAAAAGACGATTTCCTTGTCCGAGACGTTGGTCATACCCACCGTGATCTCAAACGTGCTGCCAAGGACACTCACGACAGGGCCACCGCCCTGCAGGCTGTGCCGGAATTCAAGCTTGCCGATCACTACGGTCTGCTCACCGTCGATCAGAATTCTGATCTGCTCGGGGTCAACGCCTGCGTACTTGGCAAGCGTTTTTTGCAGGGATTCGATCAGCGCGTCGTAATTGTCGCAGGAGGTGATCTCGGCAGAGAGCGTGACGGTCACGGTCTTTTGTCCCGACGCGGGGAAGAATTCCTGCTTCAGGTATTCCCACAGCGTGCTGGGCACAACGGTCGCGCCCACCTCTTGGTCGGTGGTTTCCTCGTAGCCGAGAATTTCCACCGTGTCGTCCACCTCGCTCAGGTGCTTCCAGGCCTCGAACACGTTGGCGGCACCGCCGGGCAGATTGACGCGCTCGCGCTTTTGCGTGCCGTTTTCGTTTGCATAATAGACCCAAACGTTTTCATTGTAGCCGTAAACCGGCTCGTATTCAATGTCCAACGTCTTGGGGATAAAGGGAACGACTATCAGCACAGCACTTACTAAGAGCGCAAGCACGGCCGCGATCAGTACGGGCCTTACCCATGCGTACCTGCGGCGCGCGGCCTTGCGTGCAAGGTCGTCCTCGATTCGGAGCATGCGCTCGACCGCATCGGGATCGACGTGGCTAAGGCCGTCCGAGAATAAATTTTTATTCATCATTTCAAATAACCCTCGCTTTCCAAAAGCTGCCGCAGATCCTGCTTGATAGCGGCAATTTCTTTGTTGACCGTGGACTTGCTGCACCCCAGCTTTTCAGCAATCTCGTCAATGGGGCGGCTCAGATAATATCTGCTCATAAAGATATAGGCGCGGCGGTCGGAGAGTGTGCTTGTAAATGCGGTCAGAAGGTCGCCCAGTGCACGCGCCTCTTGCTCTGTGTGAAAGCTGTCGCCATCCGAGAGCATATCGTCAAGATCGGAAAGGGAAGAGACCAGCTCTGCGGGCACGCGCTTTTGCCGTCTTGCCGCTTTGTAGCGGTTGATGGCTGTGCGGCGCATGATCGAGAGCACAAAAGCCTCGAACGAATCGGGTCTTGCGGGCGGAATCGAATTCCAGACGCGCACGTAGGTATCGTTTAAAACTTCTTCGGCATCCTGTGCGTCGTGTACGATGTTGCGCGCTAAGTAAAGCAGCCTTGTGCGGTATTTGGCATCGGTCTCCTTGATCGCGCGCTCGTCGCGAGCAAAGTAGAGATCCATGATCTCGCCGTCGCCTATGCGGCCTTTGTCCTTGATTTTCATAACACACCTCCTTCTTCATAGGTTTTTATGAAGGGCCTTCACTATATATAGTCAACAAAATTTTGGAAAAGTGTAAAAGTTTTTGAAAAATAACCGTAGGGGAGGGGTCGCCCCTATGTCATTAAATTAAGGAATTGGTACCCCGCCCCAAGATCCTTCGCGGCGCAGCCCTGCCTGTCATTCTCGAGCGCAGCGAAGAATCT